>JBNMJI010000020.1:0-15362 GCA_050873725.1 Roseburia sp. | reverse complement strand
GTCTGACCGTAGGAAGTGTAATGCGTCCGGTTACAGACCGGCACAAGGTATCCCGTGCAAAATTATCTTATATTATTGATGCAACGGCAGCACCGGTATGTATCATCGCACCAATCAGCTCCTGGGCAGCAGCAGTTACTTCTTCTGTTCCGGCAGATTCCGGAATCAATGGATTTGCGGTATTTATCCAGACAATTCCATATAACTTATATGCATTGCTGACATTGGTAATGTTAATTGGAATTACTCTTTTGCGCGTGGATTTCGGACCGATGAAAACCCATGAAATGAATGCAATCAAAGGTGATTTGTTTACCACACCGGGAAGACCGTATGAAGATAATGAAGAGGAAGTTGTAAAAGAAAACTCTCACGTACTGGATTTGATTCTTCCGGTAGCTGTGTTGATTGTAAGCTGTATCGTAGCCATGATTTATACCGGTGGCTTCTTCAGCGGAACTTCCTTTGTAGAGGCATTCTCTGGCTGTGATGCTTCCGTCGGACTGGTTCTTGGCGGTGCAGTAACACTGGTATTTACTTTTATTTATTACATGATGCGTGATGTTTTATCCTTTCAGGAATTTACCGAATGTATTCCGGAAGGATTTAAGGCAATGATTGCTCCGATTCTGATTCTGACTATGGCATGGACCTTATCCGGAATGACCAATCTCTTAGGAGCAAAAGTATTCGTGGCTGATCTGGTAGCAAATTCAGCAAATGCAATGCAGGGCTTCCTGCCAATGATTATCTTCCTGGTAGCTGCATTCTTAGCATTTGCAACCGGAACCTCCTGGGGAACCTTCAGTATTCTGATTCCGATTGTCCTTGGTGTATTCCCAAGCGGACAGATGATGGTAATCTCCATTGCGTCCTGCCTGGCAGGAGCTGTTTGTGGAGACCATTGCTCACCGATTTCAGATACCACAATTATGGCATCTGCCGGTGGTCACTGTGAGCATGTCAACCATGTAGCAACTCAGCTTCCGTATGCATTGACGGTTGCAGCAGTCTGCCTACTGGGCTATTTCCTGATTGGTATCCTGCAGGCAGCAGGACTGGCAGGAATTTCATGGCTGGCACTTCCGGTTTGTATCGTGGTATTAATCGGCGTATTATTCGTAATTCGTTCCAGAACAGGACGGGAAGAAATTTAAAAGATAAAAAGAAAATGCGGGATACGGAATTGGTGTCCCGCATTTTTGTACAATAGAATCTATAATAAAAATAATTTGAAAATTTGAAACAAAAGAAACATAAAATAACAGAAAGAGGAAAGAAAATGTTTTGTACAAAATGTGGAAATGAATTACCGGTAAATGCAAAATTCTGTACCAAATGCGGAACGAAAGTAGAAGCTTTTCAGCCGGGAGCGATCCAGACAAATCCGACACCGCAGCCACAACAAAAAAAGACCGAGCAAGTAAAAAAACCAAAGAACAGTGAAAAAATATCAAATAAAAATAAGAATGAAACTGAGAAGAAATCCGGCTCCGGTGCCATGGTATATTTATTAATCGGTGCAGCAGTTCTTATTATTATTCTGATTGCAATTATTGTATTGTTATTTATCAAGGGCAATCAGCCGGCAAAGCAGGATGATATTACCGATAAGCCGGTGGTTACAACGGAGCAGACCACAGAGACGGAAACGTCTACAGAGCAGACAGATAGGAAAGATGTAACCGGACAGCAGGAAGCATCTGAGAAAACTTCCGAAGTGATAAATAAAGAAGATACAACCGGAAATGAAGACGTGGGAACAGACGGAGCAATTGGAGAAGATGATGCAGAATATATTCTTCCAGAGAGTGCCAGCCGATTATTAACGGAATCTGATTTGGAGAATCTGACCCAGGAGGATCTTCGAATTGCCCGAAATGAAATCTATGCAAGACATGGAAGAAAATTCTTAGATGAAGGCCTGCAGGAATATTTCAATGGAAAATCCTGGTATAACGGAACCATTGAGCCGGACGATTTCAAAGAAGATATGTTATCAGAGATAGAGAGAACCAATGAGGATACCATCGTAAATTATGAGACTAAGATGGGATATCGTTAGAAATAACATTCAATGAAACAGGAAAAGAGGTAAAGAAGATATGCCATGTACAACTATTTTAGTAGGTAAAAAAGCTTCTTATAACGGAGCAACCATAATTGCACGAAATGATGATTCCGGTGCCGGACATTTTACACCAAAGAAATACGTGGTGATTCATCCGGAAGAACAGCCAAAAACTTATCAGTCCGTATTATCTCATGTAAAAATAGAATTGCCGGAGCATCCGATGCGCTGCACGGCAATGCCGAATGCGGTAGATGGAGAAGGTATCTGGGCTGCATGTGGAGTCAATGAGGCGAAAGTTGCCATGACTGCAACAGAGACCATAACTTCCAATCCCCGTGTCTTAGGAGCAGATCCTCTGGTGACATACCATCCGGCAGAAGACGGCAGGGAAGAAATTATCGGTGGCATTGGAGAAGAGGATATTGTATACATTGTGCTTCCGTATATTCACAGTGCAAGAGAAGGTGTCGTTCGTCTGGGCAGTTTATTGGAACAGTATGGAACCTATGAGATGAATGGAATTGCATTTCAGGATAAGGATGAAATCTGGTGGCTTGAGACCATTGGCGGACATCACTGGATGGCAAGAAGAGTGCCGGATGATGTTTATGTGGTAATGCCAAACCAGTTGGGACTTGATACCTTTGATTTAGAGGATGCCCTTACCACACAGAAGGACTATATGTGCTCAAAGGATTTGCGGGAATTTATTGAAGAAAATCATCTGAATCTTTCTTTGGATGGCCGCCTAAATCCGAGAGATGCCTTTGGTTCCCATGATGATTCCGACCATGTATACAATACACCGAGAGCCTGGTTTATGGAGCGTTATCTGAATCCACATACTTATAAATGGGATGGCGAGCAGGCCGATTATACGCCGGCATCCGACGATATTCCATGGTGCTTAAAACCGGAGAAAAAGGTAACAATCGAAGATGTAAAATATGTATTGTCCGCACATTTTCAGGGAACACCTTATGACCCATATGGTTCTTATGGAGAGAAATCCATGAAGGGTGCATTCCGTTCTATTGGAGTCAACCGGAATGATTTCCTTTCTGTCATTGAAATGCGGCCGGAGCAGGCAGACATTACCGAAAATACAGGAAGCATTATACAGTGGGTAGCATTTGCATCCAATGCATTTAATGTGCTGGTTCCATTTTATGGTGAAGTGGAGACAACGCCGGAATATGTATCCAATACCACCGGAGAAGTTTCCACAGATAATTTCTACTGGGCAAGCCGCATGATTGCTGCCATGGCAGATGCTTCTTACCGCAGCTCCCTGTTTCACATTGAACGCTATCAGATGCATGTTATGGCAAAAGGACGGGAACTGCTGCATACCTATGATGCACTTTTGGCAGAAGAAAAGGATGCAGCAAACAGACAGAAACTGATGCAGCAGGCAAATGATGCGATTGCAGAAATGCTTAAGAAAGAGACGCAGGATACTTTGGATAAAGTGCTGTTTGAATTAAGCAGTCAGATGAAAAATGCGTATTCACGCTCAGATGCATAACGAAGAAAGACACGATAGAGAAAAGGAGCATAAGTGCAATGCAGACAGATTTTCATTTATTATATCCACCGGATTATGACCGGAGCAAAGCAGTTCCCATGAAGGATTATAAGTTTATCCAGGCATTAAAAATTGATGCCATGGTAATACTGATTAAAGAAAGCTACCGGGGAGTGGCAGACCTTTCACTGGAAAATTTCTTCTCTACAGATGAGCGTGTATTAGAGTATCGTCTGGGTGTAGTAGAAGATCTGGTGGAGAATCCGTCACTTTATGAGGCATTTTGCAAGGCGGTATCCATCATCTATAATATCAATGACATGCGAAGGGTATTGAACAGCGATTTTACGACAGATTCAGCCCTGCGTTCGGTGCGTTATCTGGAAATGTATCAGGAAATTGTAAATCTGTTTGCGGATGCATTGGAGAAGGCAGAGATTCATTCGGAAGGCATGCAGAATTTCAAAAAAGAAATTCACTCAATCGTAGCAAGCAGCGAGTACCAGAGCCTGAATGAGGAACTTCCTAAAATGGAAATGAATTTCGGGCATATCAAAAGCGTAACCGTAGGCATTAATCTTGATGGCAATTTAAGACCGAAAGAAGCCGGGCTGATTTCCGTTAATGAGGAGCAGTTTCATCCGGGAACCATCATGGATCGGCTTTTGAAAAAAGGGAAAAATGATAAATGGCATCTGATGTCGGCACTCTATCCTCTGAGTCGGGTGCTGCACAATGATGAACAGGATGCCATAGACTATTCCATGAATGCAGCTTTGCAGACGATTTTTGCAAAGTCACTGCGGGAATTTGAACCGCTGGTGCAGAATTATTATCATATTAATACCAATATGTTTATTGCATTATTGGATGATATCCGCTTTCTGACTGCCGGAGTAAAATTTATCCTTTCCATGAAAGAAAAAGGATTTGCCATGTGCAGACCGAAGATTGCATCCATGCAGGAGAAACGCTGTGAGTTAAAGCATGTATACAATCCTATGCTGGCAGTGAATTCCGTAGAGGAAACGATTGTGTCTAACTCCTTTGAACTGGATGAAAATGGAAGATTCTATCTGATAACCGGACCAAATCACGGAGGAAAATCTATTTTTGCCTATTCCATCGGAATGGCGCAGGCATTATTTCAACTGGGGCTGTTTGTTCCGGCGGAAGAAGCGGTAATGAGTCCGGTGTCCGGAATATTTACACATTTTCCATCCTCCGATGAGAATAATTATGGAATGGGCAGACTGGAAAGTGAGTGTGCAAGACTGAGTGAAATCATGAAACAACTGTCAGACACGGATATGCTGTTGATGGATGAATCTTTTTCCAGTACCAGTGGACTTGAGGCAGGCTACATAGCGTCAGAGGTGCTGACCGGAATTGGAATTATCGGCTGCTGCGGTCTTTATGTAACTCATATCCATGATTTGACACAGCAGTTAGATACCTATAATGGGCATCCGGAGAATAAAGGAAAGATCGATAATCTGGTAGCAATGATGGAGAGCAAAGAAGAAGGCACCCGGAGTTATCGGGTCATCCGGACGACACCGGACGGCTTAAGTTATGCAAGAGATATTGCCAAACGTTATGGTCTGGATTTGGAAGATATTTTAAAAAGATAAAAGAGAAAATCCGTATCTTACTCCTGTTATATACGTATACTATTTGTTGGAAGATTGCAACTAAGATAGCAATTGACTAACAGGGCAGGTGAAAACTACAATAGGAGAAAAGGAGGGATTTCTATGCAGGCATTGTCAAAAGCAACACCAGGTGAAACCTATACCATTCAGTGGATGTTTGGTCAGCCGGAAGTGCTTGATTTCTTGCATAGCCACTCTGTAGATGAGGGGGAACGCATACAGCTCATCCAGAAAATGCGTGACTATGTAATTATTGGGGCAAAAGACAGCAGATTTGCAATGGGAAATGAAATTGCAGACCGGATACAGGTGTAGGAAAATCGCATAAACGCGGGAAAATATTTTGTGGGTTACCCGCATAAAAAAGGGAAGCAGTTCCAATGGAACGGCTTCCCTTTTTTGCCATGCATCCGTAAGGAGCTGCCGGTGGCAGGTCCTATAGGTGCTACCAAATGTTCATAAGAATCTGCCGGCTGCGGAATTTACTATGCTTCTTTCCAGTAATCCGGAGTTACATCCCTGCCTAAATCTTCTAATAATTTCCGATCACTTCTTATAGTAGCGCAGGCAACGGTAGTCAGCATATTTCCGGTAATGGTTGCAGATGCACCAGCCTGAAAAGCAGTTTCACCATCGTTGGTAAGCAGTGCACGGCCGGCAGCCAGACGGATATTTGCATCCGGGTTGATATACCGGAAGAATGCAATGGTACGCAGAATATCATCTTCGCTTAACTGCGGCAGATTTTCTAATGGAGTTCCCGGGATTGGCATTAAAGCATTGATTGGAATAGAATCAATTCCCAGTTCGGCTAAACTTACTGCCATATCCAGACGGTCTTCCCATGTTTCGCCCATTCCGATAATACCACCGGAGCAGGCGCACATGCCTTCTGCTTTTACTTTCTTTAAAGTTTCAATTTTCATATCGTAGGTATGGGTGGTGCAGATATTTGGAAAGTTCCGGCGTGATGTTTCTATATTATGATGATAGCTGGTAACGCCTGCCTCATGAAGGCGGTGCAGTTGCTCCTCATCTAAAAATCCCATGGAAGCACATAAATCGATTTTGCATTCCCGATGCATGGTCTCAAAGGCGTGAATGGCTTTTTCAAATTCCGGACCGGTCAGTGCTTTTCCTGCAGTTACGATAGAAAATCGGTCAACGCCTTCGCTTTCGTTCATTTTGCAGGCTTTGATGATATCCTCTTCCGGCAGGAAGTCATATACTTCGCAGTTGGTATGGTTATGTGCAGACTGTGCACAGTATTTACAGTCCTCCGGACAGCGTCCGCTTCGTCCGTTTATGATAGAACATAAATCTACTTTATCTCCGATTCTTGCAGCACGGATTTTGTCGGCTCCTTCACATAATTCCTTTAAATCGCAGGTGAGAAAAAAGGATAAATCATCCTCTCTTGTAATGCGTCGTCCGTCAATAATTTCCTGTGCCAGTGTCAGTGCATCCATGGTTTGTCTCCTTTGTATCTGTGTGAATTTTACAGTTCTTTATGATAAACAAAAATCAATAGAATGTCAACCTATAATAATTTGCAAGTTGACAATACAAAAAAGAAAAAACTACCATGGATGATAACTGCATGAGGAAAATTATAGGGGAAAATTGAAGGAAGAAAATTGCAGGAAGAAAGCTGCCGGGATATGTTTGTAGAAAATAGTGGAAATTGATATAATAAAAAATAACGAGATGAGAAAAGAAAAGCGAAAGGAATCAGCAGATGAAAACATATAGAATTACAGATATTATCGAAGATGAATTCGGCTGTGAAGGAAGACCGGAAGGAGAAGAACCGATGGTTACAATTCTTCTGGTAGATGATACCGGAAAACAGCGCAGCATCCGCATGGCGGATAAGCTGGCTTATGAAAAGAAGCTGGATGTCGGAGTGGAAATGGAGCTGCCGGAAGAAGAGATAATGACATTAAACGGAAAAGAATATAAAGTGAAAAAATTGCTTGGAAAGGGAAAAGGTGGTTATTCCTATCTTGTGACAGACGGAGAGAAGGAATATGTCCTGAAACAGATTCACCATGAACCATGCAGTTATTATCAGTTTGATAATAAGTTAGAGGCTGAAAAAAGGGATTATAAACGGCTTATGGAAATTGGAATTACCATGCCGAAGCTGCTTGATATCGATGAAACACAGGAGCGCATTTTAAAAGAATATATTCCGGGAGGCACTGTCTATCAGCAGGTGGAAAAGGATAAGCTGCCGGAAATCTGCCTGCAACAGGTAAAAGAAATGTGCACAAAGTTATATGCTGCACATACAAATATTGATTATTTCCCTACAAATTTTATCCTGTGGCAAAATGTCCTCTATTATGTGGATTATGAGTGCAATGCCTATATGGAAGAATGGAATTTTGAAAACTGGGGAATCAAGTACTGGTCTAAGACAAAAGAATTTTTAGAATATGCACAGACCCAGACCCATTAATAAAACTTAAGAGATTCTTGGAAATCTAAAATATTCATAAAAGGATTGCCGGGGACAAAATCTTTGTGATACAATAATCCAAAGCATAAAATACAATCCAGATAGCATTTTCTATTATTCCATTCTGGCAGTCTTAAGCGTTATGACATTTCTGTATCTATCTATGCTTTTTATACCATTTATTAAATAAAAAGCAGGAGAAGTTACAGGAAAAGGAGTATGTAGCAGCTTCCTGCAAATCAAAAGGAGGAACTACATATGACAAAGAAAGTACCGGCAGCAAACCGCAATTACAAGGATACGATTTTTCGTATGCTTTTTTCAGACAGGGAGTCACTTCTGTCACTCTATAATGCAGTAAACAAACGGAATTATACCAATCCCGATGACTTGGAAATTGTAACATTGGAAAATGCTGTTTATATGGGAATGAAAAATGATCTGGCGTTTATTTTAGACATGAATCTCTATCTTTATGAGCATCAGTCTACAGTAAATCCCAATATTCCTCTTCGGGACTTATTTTATATTGCAGCGGAGTACCAGAAACTTATCGACCGGAAATCGTTATATTCGTCTGCAATTCAAAAGATTCCAACTCCCGGCTTTTTCGTTTTTTATAATGGGATAGAACCGTTAGAGGACTGTTACATCAGCAGGTTGTCAGATGCATTTTTGCATACTGGAGCAGAGCCGGCTTTAGAACTGATTGTAACAACATTAAATATCAATGAGGGACATAATTGCGAATTAATGCGGCATTGCCGGAAATTAAAGGAATATGCGCAGTATGTGGCAAAAGTCAGAAAGTATGCAGAGCAGCTTTCGTTGGAGGATGCTGTAGAACGAGCGGTTACAGAATGCATCCGGGAGAATATACTTGCTGATTTTCTGAAAAAGAATCGTGCGGAGGTAGTTGCGATGAGTATTTTCGAATATGATAAAGTGGAAGAAGAAAAGAAACTTCGCAAGGCGGAGTTTGAGGCAGGTATAGAACGTGGTGAAAAACAGGCATCTGTTAAAGCTGCAACCCGGATGCTCCAAATGGGCAGTTTTTCTTTGGAACAGATAGCAGAAATTTCCGGATTGTCTGTCGATGAAATCAAAGGATTAACAGAATAAAATTTTATAGAATTTAATGATAATATTTCTCAAGAGGATAACCGGAACTTGGTTATCCTTATTTTTATGCTATAATTCCGATTAGACACGACTAACTTGTGCAAAAAAGGAGAATATGGAACTATGAAAAAGGAAACAAAGAAAACAATTGTTGAGTTTAAAGATGTGGTTCGTACTTATGGAGAAGGAGAAGCACTGCAATATGCAGTCAACCATGTAAGCTTTACCATTGAAGAAGGGGAATTCGTGGTAATCTTAGGACAGTCCGGTGCTGGAAAATCAACCGTGCTTAATATGTTGGGCGGAATGGATCAGCCAACAGAGGGAGAGGTTATGATTGATGGAGAAAAGGTCTCTTCCATGAATGATAAGCAGTTATCTGATTTTCGGGCAGATAAAATTGGATTTATCTTTCAGTTTTATAATCTGCTGCCAAGTCTTACCGCATATGAAAATGTGGCATTGACGAAAAGTATCGTAAAGGATGCGGAAGACCCGGGCAAAATGTTAGAAGCTGTTGGTCTTGGTGACCATAAGAATAAATTTCCGGCACAGCTTTCCGGTGGAGAGCAGCAGCGTGTTTCCATTGCAAGAGCATTATCCAAGAAACCAAGAATTATTCTTGGGGATGAACCAACCGGTGCATTGGATTCCGAGACCGGAGTGATTGTATTACAGCTGTTGCAGAAACGAAGCAGAGAGAATCAGGATACGGTAATCCTGGTAACCCATAATGCAGATATTGCAAAATGTGCAGACAAAGTCATTCGTATGAAAAATGGAAAAATACGTGAAATTGTGGAAAATGAACACCCACTGGCTGTAGAGGAGGTGGAGTGGTAATGTTATTTCGCAAAATGCTGCGTGATTATAAGGCAAATTTTGGCGCATTCTTTTCCGTATTTCTGCTGGCCGCATTAGCAATGGCATTATTCTGTACCTTTGAGGGACATGTGTTATCCCAGAAGGTTGCCAGAGAAAATTATCACAAAGAATGTAATCTTTCCGATGTCTGGATGTACGGAGAGGGCTTTTCCGATGATGAGCTTGATACCGTAAGAAATCTTGATTTTGTAAAAGATGCCCAGCTTCGAATGTCTGTGACCGGAAGTGCACCGGATTGTGATGGTGCGCAGGTGGATATTTATTTAGAGCGTGAAAACCTTGTGGATACACCATATTATATTTCGGGAGCACCTTTTGATCCGACGGATACCGATGGAATCTGGCTTGCCAATGCATTTGCCAAACTTAGAAATATTAAAGTGGGCGATGATTTTACTATTGAATACAATGGAATCACATTTACCAGAGAAGTAAAGGGACTGGTAGAGAGCGCAGAGTACGAATTCCGTGAAGCTGACGGAGATGCGGATATGTATCTTGAAAATATTGCGATTGTATACATGTCTTATGATGCGTTCCCAATCCGTGATTACATCAACCATATGGTAGATACCGGAAAAATCACCTGGAAGGATGTTAAGAAAAATACCACAGCGTTAGATGAAAAAGTAGAGCAGTTAAAAGAGGCAGGACTTACAGAAGATGATATCACCCAGGAAGTATTAGGGCAGATGGTAGATAAAATCAGCGATGAAAAGCTTGCCAAAATAATGCCATATACCCAGATGATTATTGTAACCACAGACGGCGGTGGACTTGCCCATGAGGAGGCTTTGGCGGAAAGCATCGACCATGATTATTCCGCCATTGTGGATAGAAAATCCATTCCGGGACTGGCAAGATTAGACAGTGAATTAGAGCAGCATCAGTCATTTTCCTATTTATTTGTCATTATATTTGTGGGAATCGCAATCTTAGTAATTGCAACATCCATGGGAAGAATGGTAGAACAGCAGCGTACCCAGATAGGAACCATGAATGCCCTTGGTTTGAAAAGGCATAAAATCATGCTGCATTATATCAGTTTCAGTCTTGTTGTTTCAGTGGCTGGAGTTGTCCTGGGACTATTGGTGGGAACCCTGTGGGGAAGCCCGGCAGTCATTGGCATGTTTTCAAACTGGTACATCGTGCCGGGATTGCATTCCGTATTCCATCCGATGTATTTTATCATTGCAGCAGGCATTGTGGCAGTATGTGTACTTGCTTCCTATATCAGCTGCAGGAAACTGCTTCGTATTAAACCGGCAGAGGCATTGCGGCCGGCAGCCCCGAAGAAGGGAAAGAAATGCATTTTCGAGAGACTGCCATTCTGGAAAAAGCTTTCCTTTACCAGTCAGTACAATCTCAGAGATATTTCCAGAGCCAAGTTAAGAAGCTTTATGTGTGTAATCGGAACGGCAGTCGGCATGCTGCTGATGGTATATGCGGTTGGCTGTAATGAACTCTTGGGCAGTATGATAGAGATTAACTTTAACCGCGTAACTGTAGGCGAATATCAGATTAAATTTTCAGAAGATGCCAAGACTGAAACTGTAGATGATATGGCAGAGGAACTGGACGGCGAAGTGGTTATGATGAATCAGGTGGAAGTGGCAAAAGAGAAAAATGCACCATCTGATAAAAAGAAAAAAGAAACAGTTACCGTTTTGGAAGGAAAGAACTTATATAATATTCTTGACCTGAATAATCGGGTTAAAAAACTGACACCGGGAACCATCGGCATCAGCCGTAAACTGGCAGCTGACCTTGATGTAAAAGAAGGAGATACCATTTACTGGCATCTTTATACGAAAAATACCTGGTATGAAGCAAAGGTCGGAACCATTTACCGGAGCCTTGAGTCCCAGGGAATAGCTTATCTTAGAGAAGATTATGAGAAAACAGGTGCGGAATATACACCAGGCTTTCTGATGACAGATGATAAAGCTGCAAAAGAAAAGGCAGACCTTGATTATGTAACCGGAGTAAACAGTAAGAGTGAAATGCAGGCAGCATATGAAAGCAGTATGGAAATCATGAATATGATGGTAGGTATGATGGCAGTATTTTCCATACTTATGATAGTTGTTGTATTATATAATTCCGGCGTGCTTTCCTTTAATGAAAGAGTAAAAGAATTTGCAACCTTAAAGGTATTGGGACTGCGTTCCTCTAAGATAAGAAGAATTTTAAGCATACAGAATCTGTGGCTTAGCATCATAGGAATTATCATCGGAGCACCCCTTGGAAATGTTTCACTGAATGCCATGATTAATACCAACGGAGAGAACTTTGATTACAACCTGATGCTGGCACCGGTGGATTATGTGATAGCAGGAATTTTTGTTATGATTATTTCCATGCTGGTAAGCTTCATGTTCTCGAAGCGAATCCGTAAGCTTGATATGGTAGAGACCTTAAAAGGTGTAGAATAAGGACAAAGCAGAAAAGCATTCATCAGATTCTGGTGAGTGCTTTTTAATGCCCAAAATCCGAGGAAAACTATTGGAAGCAGACTTTACGGGTATTGACTACACCATCTTTATGATAGATAATATTCAAATAAATGCTATTATAGCAGGAAACTCTGAATCAGATAAAAGTTATCCTGATATCAGGGAATAGAAGAAGACACAGGAGAGAGAAAAATGCCAGTTTTTGACTTTAGTAATGCACCGGGCGAGAAAAAGACAGAGTCCGTATGCACTTATACAACTTTTCAGTCCAACGAGAAAGAGAAGACAGCGGATGAGCCGATTCTCATGCTGGACAATAAGAGCCACCAGTGGAAACATCATTCCGGTGGAGTGTTTGCCAACCAGAGCCAGCAGACCGCCTTTGAATTTAAGGAGGAGAGCGAGACTTACAGTGCAGATATTTTAAAAGTAGATGCACGTTTTGTCAGTCTGATTAAATGGCTGGGAGAAAATCATATCAGTGTGCGCCTTTCCGGAGAAAACAGGGAAGACGGGTATGCTGTATACAAGATTCGTGAGACAACCTTTGGTGCAGGAACCAAATTGTCTGCAGAGGATGGATTTTTACAGTTTATGATAGAGCGGCTTCTTGCCAGCAGTGCGCCGACAGAAGAAGTGGATGAGGAAGAAGAGGATGAAAATGGAGATGATATGAAGCTGACCAGCTTACAGAGCATTTCCGATTTCATGACCTGTGCCGGCAGGACCATGCCGGATAATATCCGTCTCTGGGCGAGAAGAAACCTTGCAGTAGCCCGTTCCCATGAGGTATCACCGGAGGAACGCCGTCATGCCCAGAGAGCATTATCCATTATGATGAATATCCAGTGGAAGAGCAATTATTTTGAAGCAATCGACCCGGTAGAAGCAAGAAAAATTCTGGATGAAGAATTATATGGTATGGAGAAAGTAAAACAGCGTATCATGGAAACCATTATTCAGATTAACCGAACCCACACTTTGCCGGCATATGGACTGCTTCTGGTGGGACCGGCAGGAACCGGAAAATCCCAGATTGCCTATGCTGTAGCAAGAATCTTAAAGCTGCCTTGGACAACACTTGATATGAGTTCCATCAATGACCCGGAGCAGCTGACAGGAAGCTCCCGTATTTATGCCAATGCGAAGCCTGGAATTATTATGGAAGCATTTTCCATGGCAGGAGAATCCAATCTGGTATTTATTATCAACGAGTTGGATAAAGCAGCGTCCGGTAAAGGAAACGGAAACCCGGCAGATGTACTGCTGACTTTATTAGATAACCTTGGATTTACCGATAACTATATGGAATGTATGGTTCCGACTGTAGGAGTTTATCCGATTGCTACTGCTAACAATAAAGCAGATATCAGTGCACCGATTTTATCCCGTTTTGCAGTAATCGATATTCCGGATTATACATCAGAAGAAAAGAAGATTATTTTCTCACGTTTTGCACTTCCGAAGGTATTAAAACGAATCGGACTGCATCAGGGCGAGTGCGTTGTAACAGAGGATGGACTGGATGCAATTGTAGAACAGTTTAAGCATACTTCCGGTATCCGTGATTTAGAGCAGGCAGCAGAACATCTGGCAGCCAATGCCCTTTATCAGATCGAAGTAGACCATGTACCGTCTGTAACCTTTGATGCCGAAAATGTGAAGAAGCTGTTTGCATAAAACTTATTATCATAGAAGGCATTGACAGAAAGCGATTTGAATAAAAGTGCAAAAAAGCAATTTGCATAAAAACAATTGGCAAAAAGCTGTTTGAATAAAAGAAACTGGCAGGGAGAATAAGAATGAGCGGATATTTAATCAAAGACACAACAAAAGAAGAACGTGAGGCGATTGTTGCAGAATCATTGGGAAATATTTCTGCAACCTGCGATGGATGCAGTGCCGGAATCGTAGAAATGTATCAGGCATACATTGATGGAGAGAAGGAACTCCGGGAGATAAATATGGAATTTAATGCCCGGTATGTAAGCGGCATGGAAGGACCGGAACGCCACGGATGTCCAATGGAATAGAAACTGGTTTACATAATGTATAGGAGAAGGGAAAATGAGCAAAGAAAAGACAGAGTACAGATTTTGCGTGCATGCGGCACCGGCAGTGATTAATCAGGTAATTCAGAATTATCTGGCAGCCAATCAGTATGTGCAGATACCAAAACCGAATGCCAATTATTATTTCTTCAATGACCCGTGGATGAAGGGAAAACGTTCCATTGAATATTACATTCATGGAACAGAAGTAATCGTGCTGGCATACATGGGAACTTTTGAGAAACCAAGAGGACTGGAAGGTTTTGTAGGTGCCATTCCAAAGAAATCTTTTCAGGATGATCTGGAACCGCTGTTTGCAGAACTGCATCGCCTGGATATGATAGGTATGGCGCCGCAGCAGGGAATGCCGATGCAGCAGGGAATGCCGATGCAACAGGGGACACCGATGCAGCAGGGGATGCCGCCGCAGCAGGGATATATCCCGCCGCAGAACAGCGCCAATCAGTTTGTGGAAAAATCCCGGAAGACACGGGAGAACTGGACAATTGCAGGTTTTGTAATCGGTCTGGTGGGACTACTGTTATCATTCTTTGGCATTACATACGGAGCAATTATAATTGTGCTTGAATTCTGGTGTGGATTCCAGGGCTTACAGACGAAGAAAAGAGGACTTGCAATTGCAACGATTGTGTTGGCGGGAATCAGTGTGCTGCTTTTAATCCTGTCAATTGTGTATACTGCAAGCCATCCGGTGAGAAGTTATAGATATTATTAAAGATAAAAAAGCTCTGCATCAATTTTGTTGTGCAGAGCTTTTTACTAGTATAACGAATAAAAAACTAATAAAAAAGAGAAAACTGCCGATATAAATATTAAATGCTTTCAGAGAAGAAAAAACAAAGGATACAGGAGGAAGAAGATGTTAAATGGAAAGACGATTTTGGTCACTGGAGGAACAGGATCATTTGGACATCAATTTGTTAGTTATGTATTAGAACATTATGAACCAAAGAAGATAATCATATATTCAAGAGATGAATATAAACAGTTTGTAATGCAGAATGAATATAAGAATCATCCACAGGCGAAAAAACTCAGATTTTTTATTGGGGATGTGAGGGATAAGGAAAGACTTTATAGAGCGTTTGATGGAGTGGATTATGTTG
>JBNMJI010000019.1:0-15421 GCA_050873725.1 Roseburia sp. | reverse complement strand
GAATATACACCGGTTGCCGGACGTAATTATGATTTCATCGGAATTCCTAGTGCCCCTTGCAGGTTTGACGTTGTATCCGCAACCGGCGGACAGTTCTGGAATCCTATGTCAAAGCAACCGGAAAGACAGTCTGCAATCAAGAAAAATAAAGTGCTAAGAGTTACGAGATATTTCATATCCATTAAAAAGAAGTGAAGTCTTTCACCTATAAAAATATCTTATTCTGTTTTTCCATTTTGCAATCGCCTGTTTAATCTTTGCCTATTATAGCGTCTGTTTGCAAAAAGTCCACTGATTTAACAAAAAGTTTATAAATCGTTCATTGGATTAGATATTGTGAAGAAGGGCAGATAGTGGTACAATATTTCATAGTTGCGTAAGCAAAATTATGGATAGGAGCATTATATGAAAGCAATAGAAAAAATCTTTGGAACACATAGCGAAAGAGAATTAAAAAGAATTTATCCGCTTGTAGATAAGATAGAGTCTTATCGCCCTGCTATGCAGGAACTGACTGATGAACAGTTAAAGGATAAGACAAAAGAGTTCAAGAAGAGACTTGCAGATGGCGAGACATTGGATGATTTGCTTCCGGAAGCATTTGCAACCGTTCGTGAGGCTGCAAAGAGAGTACTTGGAATGGAACATTACCGTGTTCAGCTGATTGGTGGTATTATCCTGCATCAGGGACGTATCGCTGAGATGAAGACCGGTGAAGGAAAAACATTGGTATCAACCCTGCCGGCATACTTAAATGCATTGGAAGGAAAAGGCGTACATGTTGTAACTGTCAATGAATACTTAGCAAAGCGTGATGCTGAGTGGATGGGACAGGTTCATGAGTTCTTAGGACTGACCGTTGGTGTTGTATTTAATGGCATGGACAATAAGGAACGTCAGGATGCATATAACTGCGACATTACTTATATCACAAATAATGAATTGGGATTCGATTACCTGCGTGATAATATGGTAATTTACAAGGAACAGTTAGTGCAGCGTGGACTTCATTTTGCAATTATCGACGAGGTCGACTCTGTATTGATTGATGAGGCAAGAACACCGCTTATCATTTCCGGACAGAGTGGCAAATCCACCAGCATTTACGAGGCATGTGATATTCTGGCAAGACAGATGAAACGTGGTGAAGACCAGAAAGAATATACCAAGATGGATGCTATCATGGGAGTGGAAATCGAAGAAGATGGAGACTTCGTGGTAAATGAGAAGGATAAGGTAGTCAACCTGACATTAGAAGGTGTAAAGAAGGTAGAGCAGTTCTTCCACATTGACAACCTTGCAGATCCGGATAACCTTGAGATTCAGCACAATATTATTTTGGCACTGCGTGCACATAATCTGATGTTCCGTGACCAGGATTATGTAGTAAAAGATGATCAGGTATTAATCGTAGACGAATTTACCGGACGTATCATGCCGGGCCGCCGTTATTCCGATGGTTTACATCAGGCAATTGAAGCAAAAGAGCATGTAAAAGTAAAACGTGAGAGCAAGACTCTTGCAAATATTACTTTCCAGAACTTCTTTAATAAATATGATAAGAAAGCAGGTATGACAGGTACTGCTTTGACTGAGGAAAAAGAGTTCCGTGACATCTATGGCATGGACGTTATCGAGATTCCGACTAACAGACCGGTTATCCGTGTGGATAAAGAGGATGCTGTTTATAAGACCAAGAAGGAAAAATTCCATGCAGTTGTGGATGAAGTAGAGGAAGCATATAAGAAGGGACAGCCGGTTCTGGTTGGTACCATCAATATCGATACTTCCGAACTGGTAAGCTCCATGTTAAATAAACGTGGTATTCCACACAAAGTTTTGAATGCAAAATTCCATGAATTAGAGGCTGAAATCGTAGCACAGGCTGGTGTACATGGCGCAGTAACCATCGCAACCAACATGGCTGGTCGTGGTACTGATATTAAGCTGGATGATGAAGCAAAGGAAGCCGGCGGTCTGAAAATCATCGGTACAGAGCGTCATGAATCCAGACGTATTGATAATCAGCTGCGTGGACGTTCCGGTCGTCAGGGAGACCCGGGAGAATCCCAGTTCTTCATTTCTCTGGAAGACGATTTGATGCGTTTGTTCGGTTCTGAGAAGCTGCTTAGTATGTTTAATACTTTAGGTGTGCCGGAAGGCGAGCAGATTCAGCATAAGATGCTGACCAGTGCAATAGAAAAAGCCCAGAAGAAGATTGAGGGAAATAACTTTGGAATTCGTAAGAACCTGTTAGAATATGACCAGGTTATGAATGACCAGAGAGAGATTATCTATGCAGAGCGTCTCCGTGTATTAAATGGCGAGAGCATGCGTGATGTTATCTATAAGATGATTACCGACAGAGTGGAAAATACGGTAGATACCTGTATTTCACCGGATTTGCCACCGGAGGAATGGGATATCAATGAACTGAACCAGTTACTGATTCCGATTATCCCACTTCAGCAGGTAACACCGGAACAGGCAAAAGAATACAAAGACCAGAAGAAATTAAAACATGCTTTAAAAGAACAGGCTGTAAAACTTTACGAAGAGAAAGAAGCAGAGTTCCCAGAGCCGGAAGCTGTACGTGAATTAGAACGAGTTATCTTGCTGAAAGTTATTGACCGTAAGTGGATGGATCATATCGATGATATGGATCAGTTACGTCAGGGTATCGGCTTACAGGCTTATGGACAGAGAGACCCGCTGGTAGAGTACAAGATGAGCGGTTACGATATGTTTGAAGAGATGATTAACAGTATTCAGGAAGATACCGTCCGTCTGTTATTCCATGTCAGAGTAGAACAGAAGGTAGAAAGAGAGCAGGTTGCAAAAGTAACCGGAACCAATAAGGATGAGACAGCACAGGGTGCACCGAAGAAACGTGCGGCAGCAAAGGTTTACCCAAATGACCCATGTCCGTGCGGAAGCGGTAAGAAATATAAACAGTGCTGTGGAAGAAAAGCTTAAGAACAAAAACACTAAAAATTAAATCAACTTATAATAATTAGATTGAATTATAATAACAAATACGACAAAGGGAGGAAAACAGATGCATTGCACAAGAAAAGTAACAGAAGACATAATCTGGATTGGTGGAAGTGACAGAAGACTTGCTTTATTTGAAAACATTTTCCCGATTCCAAGAGGTGTATCCTATAATTCCTATCTTTTAAAAGATGAAAAAACAGTATTATTAGATACCGTAGACCGTTCTATTGCAGGACAGTTTTTAGAGAATCTGGAATTTGCACTGGATGGAAGAAAACTGGATTACATGATTATAAACCATATGGAACCGGATCACTGTGCTTTGATCGAAGAGATTGTAAGACGATATCCGGAAGTAAAGGTTGTGGGAAATGCCAAGACCTTTGGCATGATACAGCAGTTCTATACCTTTGATATTGCAGACCGTTCCGTTACTGTGAAAGAAGGCGAGATATTAAATACCGGAAAACATACCCTTCACTTTGTGATGGCACCGATGGTACACTGGCCGGAAGTAATGGTAACCTATGATGAAACAGATAAAGTATTATTCTCAGCAGATGCATTCGGAACCTTCGGTGCATTGAACGGAACCATTTTTGATGATGAAATTGATTTCGACCGCGACTGGCTGGATGACGCAAGACGTTATTATACCAACATTGTTGGAAAATATGGCGGACCGGTTCAGACAACTTTAAAGAAAGCAGCTGGACTTGATATTTCTATTATCTGTCCACTGCATGGTTCAATCTGGCGTTCCAACCTTGGCTACATTCTGGATAAGTATAATACCTGGAGCAGCTACGAGCCGGAAGAAAAGGCAGTTATGATTGCTTATGCATCTATGTATGGTAATACAGAGAACCTTGCCAATGTACTTGCTGCGAAGCTGGCAGAAGCAGGCATTCACAATATTTCTGTATATGATGTGTCAAATACACATGTTTCTACCTTGATTTCAGAAGCATTCCGTTGCAGTCATATTGTACTGGCAGCTCCAACTTATAATGGAAATGTTTATCCGGTTATGGAGAACTTCTTAAATGACATGAAAGCACTTGCAGTACAGAAGCGTACCGTTGCAATTTTAGATAATGGTACCTGGGCAGCAACAGCAGGAAAGCAGATGGCAGATAAGATTGCAGAAATGAAAGATATGAAGATTATTGAACCTAAGGTAAGTATTAAATCTTCATTAAAGAATGAACAGCTGGAAAAGCTGGATGAACTGGTGGCAGAGATTAAGAAGGACTTCTAAATTTCTGACAATTGCCGGCAGAAAAAATGAAATAGAAAAATAACAGAGTAAAAATGAGTACAGAACAAACATTCGATTTTGTTCTGTACTTTTTTGTTATGGGGTGCTATAATGAGCGGAGAAAAGTGGTAATACTAAAGGCAGAGTGAGTGAATAGAGGAGAAATTGAGTGGATCATTTTAAATTAGTTTCCAAATATAAACCGACCGGAGACCAGCCTCAGGCAATTGAGAAGCTGGTGAAGGGATTTAAAGAAGGTAATCAGTTTGAAACACTGTTAGGTGTTACTGGTTCCGGTAAGACATTTACCATGGCAAATGTCATTGCCCAGATGAATAAACCGACTTTGATTATTTCACATAATAAGACACTGGCAGCACAGCTTTATGGAGAATTTAAAGAGTTTTTCCCAGAGAATGCAGTAGAGTACTTTGTTTCCTATTACGATTACTACCAGCCGGAGGCTTATGTGCCATCCACGGATACTTATATTGCAAAGGATTCTTCGGTGAATGATGAGATTGATAAACTGCGTCTGTCTGCTACAGCGGCACTGACCGAACGGCGGGATGTAATTGTAGTTTCCAGTGTATCCTGCATCTATGGACTGGGTGAGCCGGAGAACTTCCAGAAGATGATGGTATCCCTGCGGCCGGGTATGGAACGGGACCGTGATGATGTTATCCGGCAGTTAATTGATATACAGTATACAAGAAATGATATGGATTTTCAGCGAGGAACCTTCCGGGTACGGGGTGATGTTTTGGAAATCTTTCCGGCAGACCGTGGAGAGACTGCCATCCGGGTAGAATTTTTTGGAGATGAAATTGACCGGATTACAGAGATTGATGTATTGACCGGCGAGATTAAGAACAGTCTTAATCATATCAGTATTTTCCCGGCATCCCATTATGTAGTGCCAAGAGAGAAAATCCTGCGGGCATGCGATACCATTGAAGCAGAGCTGGAAGAACGGGTGAAATACTTTAAGGGAGAAGATAAGCTTTTAGAGGCACAGCGAATTGCAGAGCGGACAAATTTTGATATTGAGATGTTAAAAGAAACCGGATTCTGCAGTGGAATCGAGAACTATTCCAGACATTTATCCGGACAGCCGGCAGGTTCGAGACCACTAACGCTGATTGATTATTTCCCGGATGACTTTTTGATTATGGTAGATGAGTCCCATATTACGATTCCGCAGATTCGTGGAATGTATGCCGGAGACCAGTCCAGAAAGACAACGCTTGTGGATTATGGCTTCCGCCTGCCGTCAGCAAAAGATAACCGGCCGATGAATTTTGAAGAGTTTGAAAGCCAGATAGACCAGATGCTGTTTGTATCTGCAACGCCAAATGTTTATGAGGACGAACATGAACTTTTGCGGGTAGAGCAGATTATTAGACCGACAGGACTTTTAGACCCGGATGTGGAAGTACGTCCGGTAGAAGGCCAGATTGATGACTTGATTGGAGAGGTCAACAAAGAGACAGCTGCAGGGCATAAGGTACTGGTAACGACGCTGACTAAGAAGATGGCAGAGGATTTGACAGAATATATGCGTGAAGTGGGTATCCGTGTGAAATACCTGCATTCGGATATCGATACCTTGGAGAGGGCAGAGATTATCCGTGATTTGCGGCTGGATGTATTTGATGTGCTGGTGGGAATCAACCTTTTGCGAGAGGGACTTGATATACCGGAAATTACACTGGTAGCAATTATTGATGCAGATAAAGAAGGATTCTTGCGTTCCGAGACTTCGCTGATTCAGACTATCGGACGAGCAGCCAGAAACAGTGAAGGTCATGTTATCATGTATGCAGATAAGATTACAGACTCCATGCGGGTTGCCATTGATGAGACAAAGCGCCGCCGGGAGATTCAGCAGAAATACAATGAAGAGCATGGCATTACGCCGACTACCATCCAGAAATCTGTCCGTGAGTTAATCAGCATTTCCAAGAAGGTCGCCAAGAATGAAATGGAATTCAAGAAAGATCCGGAATCCATGGATAAGAAGGAATTGGAGAAACTGATTGCAGATATTCAGAAGAAGATGAACCATGCTGCAGCAGAGCTGAACTTTGAGGCTGCGGCAGAATATCGTGATAAGTTAATTGAGTTAAAGAAGATGCTTCGCGATTTGTAAGGAAAAGAAAGAGGAAGAGAAAGTGGCAAAGAAAGAGAGAAAATATATCAAGATTCGTGGCGCAAGCGAACATAATTTAAAGCATATTGATGTGGATATACCAAGAGATGAGTTTGTGGTACTGACAGGACTCAGTGGTTCCGGTAAATCATCACTGGCGTTTGATACGATTTATGCAGAGGGACAACGACGCTATATGGAGAGCCTGTCTTCTTATGCAAGACAGTTCTTAGGACAGATGGAGAAACCGAATGTAGAGAAAATCGAAGGCCTGTCTCCGGCTATTTCCATTGATCAGAAATCTACAAACCGTAACCCTAGATCTACCGTAGGAACGGTAACGGAGATTTATGATTATTTCCGTCTGCTCTATGCGCGAATTGGAATCCCACACTGTCCGAACTGTGGGAAGGAGATTAAGAAGCAGACCGTAGACCAGATGGTAGACCAGATTATGAAACTGCCGGAGCGTACCAAGATACAGCTTTTAGCACCGGTAGTCCGTGGAAGGAAGGGTGAACACCAGAAGCTCTTTGAACGGGCAAAGCGAAGCGGTTATGTGAGAGTGCAGGTGGATGGAAGCACCTATGAGCTGACAGAAGAGATTAAGCTGGATAAGAATAAGAAGCACAATATTGAAATTGTAGTGGACCGTCTGGTAGTAAAGGAAGGCATTGAAAAACGTCTGACAGATTCTATTGAAAATGTGTTGGACCTCTCAAACGGACTTCTGATGGTGGATGTTATTGATGGAGAAACCATGCAGTTTTCCCAGAGTTTTTCCTGTCCGGATTGTGGAATCAGTATTGATGAAATCGAACCGAGAAGCTTTTCTTTTAACAATCCATTCGGAGCCTGCCCGGAATGCTTTGGACTGGGCTACAAGATGGAATTTGATGAAGAATTGATGATACCGGATAAGAGACTGAGCCTTGCAGAGGGCGCAATTCAGGTGATGGGCTGGCAGTCTTCTACCGATAAGAAGAGCTTTACTTATGCGATCCTTAAGGCACTTTCCGAAGAATACGGCTTCAGTCTGGATACACCATATAAGGAACTGCCGGCAGAAGTCCGGAATATGCTGATTCATGGAACCAATGGAAGGTCTGTAAAGGTATATTATAAAGGTCAGCGTGGAGAAGGCGTATATGACATTGCCTTTGAGGGACTGATTAAGAATGTGGAGCGCCGTTACCGTGAGACAGGCTCTGATACCATGAAACAGCAGTATGAAGAGTTTATGCGGATTACACCGTGTAAATGCTGTGGCGGACAGAGATTGAAAAAGGAGTCACTGGCAGTAACGGTTTCCGGTAAAAATATTTATGAAATAACAGCAATGTCCATCCGCAATCTGGATGCCTATTTAAAAGAAATGGAACTGACGGAACAGCAGCATCTGATTGGTGACCAGGTGTTAAAGGAGATCAGGGCACGTGTAGGCTTCCTGATGGATGTAGGACTGGATTATCTGTCTCTTTCCCGTGCAACCGGAAGTCTGTCCGGCGGTGAAGCTCAGCGAATCAGACTGGCAACCCAGATTGGTTCCGGACTTGTGGGCGTGGCTTATATTTTAGACGAGCCGAGTATCGGTCTGCATCAGAGGGATAATGATAAGCTTTTGAATTCTTTAAAAGGATTAAAAGACCTTGGAAATACACTGATTGTAGTAGAGCATGATGAAGATACCATGCGTGCGGCAGATTATATTGTGGATATCGGACCGGGAGCCGGTGAACATGGTGGAGAAGTCATTGCCACCGGAACAGCGGAAGAGATTATGAAAAATAAGAACTCTATTACCGGTGCCTATTTAAGTGGAAGAATCAAGATTCCGGTACCGGATGAGAGACGGAAACCGACCGGTTTCATTACCGTAAAGGGTGCAAGAGAGAATAACCTAAAGGATA
The DNA here is from genome assembly GCA_050873725.1 of Roseburia sp. Classification (GTDB taxonomy): domain Bacteria; phylum Bacillota; class Clostridia; order Lachnospirales; family Lachnospiraceae; genus Roseburia_C. The sequence goes on along the minus strand of JBNMJI010000019.1, from coordinate 7,101 downwards.
TCGATGTGAAGATTCCGCTGGGTATTATGACCTGCATTACCGGAGTTTCTGGTTCTGGAAAGAGTTCCCTGACCAATGAAATCCTTTATAAGCGTCTTGCAAGAGATTTAAACCGGGCAAGATGTATTCCGGGTGCCCATGATGATATTGAAGGCCTGGAACAGCTGGATAAGGTAATTGATATTGATCAGTCTCCAATCGGAAGAACACCGCGTTCCAATCCGGCTACTTATACCGGCGTATTTGATATGATCAGAGATTTGTTTGCATCTACTCCGGATGCCAAGGCAAGAGGATACCAGAAGGGAAGATTCAGCTTTAATGTGAAAGGCGGCCGGTGCGAGGCATGCTCTGGTGATGGTATTCTTAAGATAGAGATGCATTTTCTGCCGGATGTATATGTTCCATGTGAAGTGTGTCAGGGCAAACGATATAACCGTGAGACGCTGGAAGTGAAATATAAGGGCAAGAGTATCTATGATGTGCTGAATATGACGGTGGAAGAGGCACTGGAATTCTTTAAGAATGTGCCTTCTATTGCAAGAAAGATACAGACACTTTATGATGTTGGATTGTCCTATATCCGTCTGGGTCAGCCGTCTACCGAGCTGTCCGGTGGAGAAGCACAGCGAATTAAGTTGGCGACAGAATTAAGCAAACGCAGTACCGGAAAGACCATTTATATTCTGGATGAGCCGACAACCGGACTTCATTTTGCAGATGTCCATAAATTAATTGAGATTCTGCGGAGATTATCCGACGGCGGCAATACTGTAGTTGTAATTGAACATAATCTGGATGTAATCAAGACTGCAGATTATATTATTGATATGGGACCGGAAGGCGGAGACGGTGGCGGAACTGTAGTTGCCCAGGGAACACCGGAGGAGATTGCCGAAGTACCGGAATCCTATACCGGACAATATGTGAAAAAGTATCTGGAACAGTAACAGGAAAGAAATACTGCAAAAAATATATTATACAAAGAAGTGTTATAAAGAAAGTATTATAAAAGAAAAGAAGAGCCATGTTTTCTTAAAGAAGGGGAAACAAGGTTCTTCTTTCTTTATAAAATTTTTTTGTTTGGTACAAAAAAACTGCTGAATCATTCAGCAGTTGCTATCTTGGGGAGTACCCTCCAGACATCCCGAAAGACATCTGAAGGGCTGAGTTATGAAAAATTATATTAGCTTAATAGCTAGTACAAAAAGAATACTATAGAAAATATGTGACTATATTGTGAACTAAAGGTTAAGAGAAAAAGAAAACAGAAGAAAGTTAAGAAGATGTTGCGATTTCATTAAAAATAAGTAAAAACAGAAAAAAACCTTTGAAAAATGCCATTTATTGTATATAATGTGATTATATATGTAAGAATATGATTGAATGCGTAGTCTGCCTTTTTTTGAGATGGACTACTCCACATATAATGAAACAGATGAAAGGGGAAACATTGACATGGTTTCAACAGATATTGGAATTGATTTAGGAACAGCCAGCATATTGGTTTATATTAAAGGAAAAGGCGTAGTTTTAAAAGAACCATCCGTAGTAGCATTTGACAGAGATACAAACAAGATTAAAGCAATTGGTGAAGAAGCAAGACTGATGCTTGGTAGAACACCGGGCAACATTGTAGCAGTAAGACCACTTCGTCAGGGAGTTATTTCTGATTATACTGTAACAGAGAAGATGATTAAGTACTTTATCCAGAAAGCACTTGGAAAGAAAACTTTCCGCAAACCAAGAATCAGTGTCTGTGTACCAAGTGGTGTAACAGAAGTTGAGAAGAAGGCAGTAGAGGATGCAACTTATCAGGCAGGAGCAAGAGAAGTTGCAATTATTGAAGAACCAATTGCAGCAGCAATCGGAGCAGGTATTGATATTGCAAGACCTTGTGGAAATATGATTGTAGATATCGGAGGAGGAACTGCAGATATCGCAGTAATTTCACTGGGTGGTTCTGTAGTAAGTACATCAATTAAAATTGCCGGAGATGATTTTGATGAGGCAATTGTCCGTTATATGAGAAAGAAACATAATCTTCTGATCGGAGAAAGAACTGCAGAAGATATTAAGATTAAGATTGGAACCTGTTTCCCACTGGCACAGCCGGAAACTATGGATGTCCGTGGACGTAATCTGGTAACAGGACTTCCTAAGACAGTAACTGTTTCTTCTGAAGAGACTGAGGAAGCATTAAGAGAACCGACCTTACAGATTGTAGAAGCAGTACACAGTGTTCTGGAGAAAACACCACCAGAACTGGCAGCAGATGTTGCAGACAGAGGAATTGTGCTGACAGGTGGCGGTTCTTTACTTAGAGGACTGGAAGAATTGATTGAGGACAAGACAGGAATCAATACAATGACAGCAGAAGAGCCTATGACCTGTGTAGCAATTGGTACAGGTAAATTTGTAGAATTCTTAGCTGGAAAGAGAGACGACGACTAAGCGCATAGCTAACGGAACCCCATGACCGGAAGATGAAGATTTAAGCATTTTACGGTTGGAAATGTATCAAACAGGATGAGAATTTTCGGGAGGATTGCAGATGGTAAAAGGATTATATACCGCATGGACCGGAATGTTAGACGAGCAGAACCGGCTTGATATTCTGACAAATAATCTGGCAAATGCCGACACAACCGGATATAAGAAAGAAGGTACTACGAATCATACATTTGCTGATACACTGGCAATTAAGATTAAGGATACTTCTGATTATGGACAGCCGCGTGTACTGGGAAATATCAGTATGGGCGTGCATATTGGTGAAGTATATACCGATTTCAGTCAGGGCAGTTTTAAGGTGACAGACAGAAGTACCGATATGGCATTGGATGGGAATGGATTTTTTGCGGTATCATTTACCAATAAGAATGGTGAAACATCTATGAAGCTTACCCGGGATGGAGCATTTACACTGACCAGAGAGGGTTATCTGGTGACCAAAGACGGCGATTATGTACTGAATCAGAATGGAGCCTCTACCGGTAATCCTGGTGCAGAGAATTATATCCAGATTAATCCGAATCTGGATTTTGAAGTGCTTTCCGATGGAAGCATTATGCAGAATAATCAGGTAGTTGCAAGACTTGGTGTGGTAGATGTAGATAATTATGATTACATCAGTAAATATGGCGAGAACCTCTACGATGTAGTAAATGGCGGACAGCTCGTAGCGTCTAATGCGAGAGTAGAGCAGGGTGCATTGGAAGCTTCCAACATTAATGTAGTCTCTGAAATGGTAGATATGATTACAATCACCAGAGCTTATGAGGCTGGACAGAAGATTATACAGACAATGGATTCAACGCTGGATAAAGCCGCAAATAATGTAGGTAAAGTATAAAAAGCACTAAAGAAAAGTGCAAAAGAAGCCGATATAAATAAATAGGAAACAGGCATGTTTCATAAAAGGCTGGCCACGGATGGCGCAAGAGAGATAAGGAGCGCAGGGCTTATGATGAGAGCATTGTGGACTGCTGCATCAGGAATGATTGCACAGCAGACAAATATTGATTCGATTTCTAATAACTTATCGAATGTAAATACAACAGGTTACAAATCAGAACAGGCAGAGTTTAAATCACTGCTGTATCAGACACTGCAGTCTAAGACAACTTCTGCAAATGGAGATGAGAAGCCGGTTCCGGTTCAGGTAGGACTGGGTACCAGAGTGGCATCTATTACATCTGATTTTACCAATGGAGCATTAATTGCCAATTCCAGCAATACAGCATTTGCATTGGAAGGAAAAGGATTTTTCTCAGTGCGTGGAGAAGATGGACAGACTTACTATACCAGAAATGGTAAATTTGGTTGGGCAATTGGAACCAATGGAACTACACTTTGCAATGAAGCCGGACTTCCGGTATTAGATAGTAACGGAAATGAAATTGTTCTGCCGGATGGTGTGACTGCATCATCTATTGAGGTATCAAATGATGGAAAGTTCTATTATAAAGATGCGGCGGGCAATACAATAGATATGAACAGACAGATAGGTGTTTATCAGTTTACCAACCCATCCGGACTGGAAAAAGATTCCGGAAGCCTTTTGGTTGCAACTGCAGCATCCGGTAATCCGATGAACGAGCTGACTACTCCTGGACTGACCAGAAGTAAGGTGTGCCAGAATTATCTGGAGGCATCCAATGTTCAGGTGGCAGATGAGATGGTTAATATGATTATTGCACAGCGTGCATACGAATTGAACTCAAAGGCAATTCAGGCAGCAGATGAGATGCTTGGACAGGCAAATTCATTAAGAAGATAGTTCTGAAGGCAGGGTAAGATATGAGTATATCAATGGATAATATTTCGACATTGCTGAATACAACCGCATCACAGGCAAGTAACAGTTCCAATGGATTGGAGAAGACACTGAATTCAGATTTATCAGATGCGACTGATGACGAGCTGATGGATGTCTGCAAGGAATTTGAAGCATATTTCTTAGAACAGGTCTATAAGGAAATGAAGAAAACCATTCCGGAGAATGAAGACCAGGATGCCAGTATGAGTCAGATGACAGACTATTTTGAGGATGAGATGATTCAGAAACTAGCAAGTCAGTCAGTAGAACAAAATGGTGGAAGTAATAGTCTGGCACAGCAGTTGTATGAACAGATGAAGCGTAATTACAATATGGAATAAGAATTTAGAAAAGACGATAAAGGCTGTCATCATATGACAGCCTTCTCTTACTTTACAGGAAATTGCTTTCCTGTAAAGTAAAAAACGCTCCGCAAGGATGCACACTGCGGCGTATAAGGCAGATGTCGCAAGCGACCGCCGCAGGCGCAAGAATGTGCCAAGGCACATTCTGTGTTCGATTGGAAAGGAAAGATGATGGAGACAATAACCGGTTATGTAGATCATATCATATATCGAAATGCCGACAATGGCTATACGGTGCTGGTACTGGTTTGCGAAGAAGAAGAGATTACCTGTGTAGGAATTTTTTCGGGAATCAGCGAAGGCGAGAATATTGAAGTGACCGGTGAATATACGGCACATCCAACCTATGGAAAGCAGTTTAAAGTTGAGAGCTATGTGGAGAAGGAGCCGACAGATGAACTGTCTATTGAGCGTTACCTTGGCTCCGGAGCCATTAAAGGAATTGGAGCGGCTCTTGCAGCAAGAATTGTGAGAAGATTTAAAGGAGATACCTTCCAGATTATTGAAGAAGAGCCGGAGCGGTTAGCAGAAGTAAAGGGAATCAGCGAACGGAAAGCAATGGAAATATCGGATCAGGTCTCGGAAAAGCGTGATTTGCGTCAGGCAATGATATTTTTACAGCAGTATGGAATTACACTGAACCTTGCAGTGAAAATCTATAAGGAATATGGACAGGAAGTCTATGGCATCATTCAGGAGAATCCGTATCGGCTGGCAGATGATATCAGCGGTGTGGGATTTCGGATTGCAGATGAAATTGCCAAAAAAGTTGGAATTCATACAGACTCTGATTTTCGAATCCGAAGCGGTATCTTGTATACACTTTTGCAGGCGTCCGGGGAAGGACATACCTTTCTGCCGGAGGAAGAACTGACAAAGCGGGCAGGAGAACTTCTGGGTGTAACAGAGGATGCAATCGAAAAGCAGTATATAGATTTGTCAATAGAGCGGAAAATCATCATGAAACAGGAGGGTGAACAGGTCCAGATTTATGGTGCTCCGCTATATTATACCGAAGTAAATACAGCCATGATGCTTAAGAACCTGGATATTGCCTATGATGTGTCAGATGCAGAGATTACCCAGCGAATCCATAAAAGAGAGAAACAGACCGGCATGGAACTGGATAAACACCAGAGAGAGGCTGTTTCAGAGGCGGTAAGAAACGGGCTTTTGGTAATCACCGGTGGACCCGGAACTGGTAAGACGACGACGATTAACAGTATTATCAAATATTTCGAACTGGAAGGTTTGGATATTTTCCTGGCAGCACCTACCGGAAGGGCTGCAAAGCGAATGAGTGAAATGACCGGATATGAAGCTAAAACTATACACCGGATGCTGGAACTGAATGGTGGTATGGAAGGTGCGGTAGGTTTTGAACGAAATGAAACCAATCCGCTGGAAACGGATGTTGTAATCATTGATGAGATGTCTATGGTGGATATCAGCCTGATGCAGTCACTTTTGAAAGCGATGGTAGCCGGAACAAGACTGATTCTGGTAGGAGACGTAAACCAGCTCCCGAGTGTAGGACCGGGAAGCGTGTTAAAGGATATTATCGACAGCGGACGATTTCATGTGGTACAGCTTACAAAAATTTTCAGACAGGCATCCCAGAGTGATATCATTGTCAATGCCCATAAAATCAACCGGGGAGAAGAAGTAGTATTAGATAACAAGAGCATGGATTTCTTTTTCCTGAAGCGGTATGATGCAGATGTGATTATCAATGTAGTTCTGCAGCTAATTATGCAGAAACTGCCGAAATTTGTAGATGCACAGCCTTATGATATACAGGTGCTGACTCCGATGAAAAAAGGGAATCTGGGCGTAGAACGGCTGAATACCATCCTGCAGCGCTACTTAAATCCGCCGGCACCGGATAAGAAAGAAAAAGAGTATGGTGATAAAGTGTTCCGTGAAGGGGACAAGGTCATGCAGATAAAAAACAACTATCAGCTGGAATGGGAAGTATTAAGCAAATATGGATTTGCCATTGACCGTGGAACCGGTGTATTTAACGGAGATACAGGAATTATCCGCGAAATCAATGATTATAAAGAGACAATGACCGTGGTCTATGATGAAGATAAGGTGGTGGAGTACTCCTTTAAAATCTTAGAGGAACTGGAACTGGCATATGCAATTACGATACATAAATCCCAGGGTAGTGAATATCCGGCGGTTGTAATTCCGCTGCTTGGGGGACCGAGAATGCTGATGAACCGGAATCTTTTGTATACAGCTGTGACCCGTGCAAGAAAGTGCGTAACACTTGTGGGAAATGAAATGTGCTTCTATGAGATGGAACAGAATATTACAGAGCAGACCAGATACAGCGGCCTTTGTGCAAGGTTAAAAGAACTGGAAGAAAATGTGTAAACCGTAAGAATCGAGTTATAGGACAAAATG
>JBNMJI010000018.1:0-15641 GCA_050873725.1 Roseburia sp. | reverse complement strand
TTGCAGACAAAACTGGATTTTTCTTGTTTTTGATAGGGCGAAAGCCCGAGAGCGGGAAGATGCGAAGCAGCTTCCCGCGGGGCACTGCGAAGTTAGAAAGAGATAGGGCGAAAGCCCGAGAGCAGGAAGGTGCGAAGCAGCTTCCTGCGGGACACTGCGAAGTTGGAAAGAGATAGGGCGAAAGCCCGAGAGCGGGAAGATGCGAAGCAGCTTCCCGCGGGGCACTGCGAAGTTAGAAAGAGATAGGGCGAAAGCCCGAGAGCGGGAAGATGCGAAGCAGCTTCCCGCGGGCACTGCGAGAGAAGCGGAGCAGAGAGCCGGAAAATTGAAAAGAAAAAAAGAAAGCAGGTAATCACATGCGAGTAGGAATGGGATATGATGTTCATAAATTAGTAGAAGGAAGAAAATTAATCATAGGTGGAGTGGAGATACCGCACAGTCTTGGTTTGCTGGGACATTCGGATGCAGATGTATTGTTACATGCAATTATGGATGCACTGTTAGGAGCAGCGGCTTTGGGAGATATCGGAAAGCATTTCCCGGATACAGATCCGGCATACGAGGGAATTTCCAGTATAAAATTATTGGAAGAAGTGGGACAGCTTTTAGAGAAAGAGAATTATGTCATCGACAATATCGATGCTACGATTATTGCCCAGAAGCCAAAAATGCGTCCACACATTGAGAAGATGGAAGAAAATATTGCACAGGCACTGAAGATAGATGTCAGTCAGGTAAATGTAAAGGCAACCACAGAGGAAGGACTTGGTTTTACCGGAAGTGAAGCGGGAATCAGTTCCCAGGCAATCTGTGCCATCTCAAGTATCTATGAAAGCAGCGTAGCTGTGGGAGGCAGTGAACGGAATTGTGCAGGCTGCCCGGGATGTGGAAAATAACTTTTCTATTGACAAAATGGTAATTCGTGCATAAACTAGTAGCGTAAAAAGAATTTTTTTAAAATTAAGAAATGAATTGATAAATGCAGTGAACGGAAAGAGTAGTATACATGCGTGAATAAAAGAGAGAGACTGTCATCGGCTGAAAGCAGTCTTGATTCCAAAGTATATGAAGTGCCTCCGGAAGCAGTCCCGGTGAAAGCAAGTAGCCAGGAACGAATAGCACACGTTACGTGTATTGAGGGAAAGCAGTAATGCTTTACTTAGAGTGGAACCGCGGAATAACTTCGTCTCTATATTTATATAGAGACGATTTTTTACTTTACAGGAAATTGCTTTCCTGTAAAGTAAAAAAACGCTCCGCGAGGATGCGCACTGCGGCGTATAAGGTAGATGCCGCAAGCGACCGCCGCAGGCGCAAGAATGTGCCAAGGCACATTCTTTGTTCATTTATGTGCGAAACTTGCAAAGCGTGTTTCTCGTAGTTACCATGCATGCGTAAGTAGCTGCCGGTGGCAACTATGAGAAAAAGGAAAGAATCTATACAGTGAACAGGAGGCTGTAATCATGGGTTTTATAAAAGAGTTGAAAGAAGAATTTGAGATTATCAAGGAGCGTGATCCGGCATTAAAATCTCCAATGGAGGTTTTGCTTTATCCGTCATTTCGTGTTATGCTTAGTTATAGACGTGCACATAAGCATTACCTGAAAGGACATTTCTTCCGGGCGAGATATATTTCACAGAAAGCAGCCAGAAAGACCGGAATTGAGATACATCCGGGCGCAGTAATCGGAAAAGGATTCTTTATTGACCATGGTACCGGTGTTATCATCGGCGAGACATCAATTATCGGAGATAATGTAACCTTATATCAGGGGGTAACCTTGGGCGGAACCGGTAAGGAAACCGGAAAGCGTCATCCGACCTTAGAGGATAATGTAATGGTAAGTGCCGGAGCGAAAATCATTGGTTCCTTTACGGTAGGAGAGAATTCGAAAATCGGTGCCGGAAGTGTGGTAATCGAAGAGGTGCCACCAAACTGTACAGTAGTAGGTGTTCCGGGACGAATCGTAAAACGAAACAATGTAAAAATCCCGCGCAGCGATATGGATCAGTGTAATCTGCCGGATCCGGTACAGGAAGACATCAATGTATTGCAGCGGGAAAACTCAGAATTATGCAACCGTATCATTGATATGGAAAAAGAGATAAAAGCATTAAAGCAGGAAGTAGAAAAGAATTAAATAAATAATTCCAGGAACGATGGAGGATAACATGGAGAACAACGTAAAGATTTTTAATACCCTTACAAGAAAAGTAGAGACCTTTGTGCCAAACGAAGATGGTAAAGTGAAAATGTATACCTGCGGACCAACCGTATATCATTTTGCACATATCGGAAATCTGCGCAGCTATATTATGGAAGATGTATTAGAGAAGACACTTCGCTATGCAGGCTATGATGTAAAGCGTGTCATGAACATAACAGACGTAGGACATCTTTCCAGTGATGCAGATACCGGTGAAGATAAAATGTTAAAGGGCGCAAAGCGTGAGCACAAGACTGTTATGGAAATTGCAAAGTATTATACCGATGCATTCTTTTCCGATTGTGCCAAATTGAATATCAAACGTCCGGATGTGGTAGAGCCGGCAACCAATTGTATCCCGGAATTCATTCATATGATAGAGGTACTTTTAGAGAAAGGCTATGCATATATTGCCGGAGAAAATGTGTACTTCGATACATCAAAATTAGATGATTATTATGTATTTTCCAGCCAGAGCGAAAAAGAGCTGATGGTAGGTGTCCGTGATGACGTATCTGAGGATGAAAATAAGCGCAATAAGAGCGATTTCGTATTGTGGTTTACCAAGTCCAAATTTGATAACCAGGAACTGAAATGGGATAGTCCATGGGGCGTAGGTTATCCGGGCTGGCATATCGAGTGCTCCTGCATCAGCATGAAACATTTAGGCGAATATATGGATATTCACTGCGGTGGTGTGGATAATATTTTCCCACATCATACCAATGAGATTGCACAGAGTGAAGCATATCTGGGACATAAATGGTGTAATTACTGGTTCCATGTGCATCATCTGAATGATAAATCTGGAAAAATGAGTAAATCCAAGGGAGATTTCCTTACTGTTTCTTTATTGGAAGAAAAAGGTTATCTGCCGTTGGTATATCGTATGTTCTGTCTGCAGTCCCATTACAGAAAACCGCTGGAATTCTCTTATGAAGTAATGGATAATATGGAAAATTCCTATGTAAAACTTCGTAAGACCATTGCAAAACTGGATGCGTCTACAGAAGTAGAGCAGGATAAATTTGATGCATACAAGGAGAAATTCCTGCAGGCATTAGAGGATGATTTAAATACTTCCATGGCACTGACTGTAGTATATGAAGTATTGAAAGCAGATATGACCGATGCAACCAAGCTTGCGCTGGTAAAAGATTTTGATTATGTATTATCTCTTGATTTAGCAGCAGGAGAAGTAGCAAATCCTGCCGATGAAATCGACGCAGATTTAGAAGCATATGTATTAGAAAAAATCGAAGAGCGTAAGGCTGCAAAGAAAGAAAAAGACTTTGCCAAAGCAGACGCAATTCGTAATGAACTTTTGGAAAAAGGAATTGTCTTAGAAGATACCAGAGAGGGTGTAAAATGGAAAAAGGCATAGATTCCCATATCAAAGAATATTTTGACCTGCCAAAGGTGGATGTAGCAACCTACTCCCCTTTGGCACTTGCCTACATAGGAGATGGCATTTACGACCTTGTCATAAGAAGTGTTGTAGTTGGAAAAGGGAATACCAAAGCATCCCGTCTGCATCAGACCACCAGCCATCTGGTGAAAGCACATGCGCAGGCAACGATGATGGAAACCCTGACTCCGATGCTTACGGAAGAAGAGACGGAAATTTACCGCAGAGGCAGAAATGCCAAGTCTCCGACCATGGCAAAAAATGCAACCATGTCAGATTATCGCCGTGCCACCGGCTTTGAAGCATTGATGGGCTATTTATATCTGACGGATCAGTTCGAGCGGATTTTGGAACTGGTGAAAGAAGCAATCAGACATTATAATGTAAAGACCGGAAAGAATGATCTGGCAGGAGGAAAATAAAATGGAAGAAAAGCAGATGGAAAACGCACAGGCAGAAAGCACGAAGATAGAAGGAAGAAATGCAGTCTTAGAAGCATTTCGTTCCGGAAAAACCATAGACAAGCTGTTTGTACTGGATGGCTGTAAAGACGGTCCCATTCAGACTATTTTAAGAGAAGCAAAAAAACATGATACACTGGTACAGTTTGTGGCAAAGGAACGCTTAGAGCAGTTGTCAGAGACTAAGAAACATCAGGGTGTCATTGCTATGGCAGCAGCATTTTCCTATGCAACCGTAGAAGATATTCTGGAAAATGCCAGAAAGAAAAATGAAGCACCATTTGTCATTTTGCTGGATAATATTGAAGACCCGCACAATTTAGGGGCAATTATCCGTACTGCCAATCTGGCAGGTGCCCATGGTGTCATTATTCCAAAGCGTCGTGCAGTAGGACTGACGGCTACCGTAGCAAAGGCTTCGGCAGGAGCCATTTATTATACACCGGTAGCAAAGGTAACCAATCTTACTAATACCATCCGGGAATTAAAAGAGCAGGGCATGTGGTTTGTCTGTGCAGATATGGGCGGCACAACCATGTATGACCTGGATTTAAAGGGTTCCATCGGACTGGTTATTGGAAATGAAGGAGAAGGTGTCAGCAAATTAGTGAAAGAAAACTGTGATTTTGTGGCATCGATTCCAATGAAGGGAGATATTGATTCCTTAAATGCATCTGTGGCAACCGGTGTATTAGCTTATGAAATTGTAAGACAGAGATTAAGTTAACAGGAGAGAGATATGCAATCTTATCAGAATATGAGTGATGAGGAATTAATTGCAGCGCTTCGTAGCGGTGAAAATGAGATTACAGATTATCTGATGGATAAATATAAGAGTCTTGTAAAGAAAAAAGCAAAAGCACTTTATCTCATTGGTGGTGAGACGGACGATTTGATTCAGGAGGGAATGATTGGCCTGTTTAAAGCTGTCCGGGATTACCAGCCGGATAAAGACAGCAGCTTTTTTCATTTCGCAGACCTTTGTATTGCAAGACAGATGTATACAGCGGTGGAGGCTTCGAATCGGAAAAAGCATGCACCGCTCAATTCGTATGTACCGCTTTATGCAGACAGTGAGGATTCGGAAGGCAGAAATCTGGCAGATGTGTTAGAGACCATGGATGAGACAAATCCGGAGAACTTATTTATCGGTCAGGAAGACAGAGAAGATTTCAAAAGAAAAGTAAATGAAACTTTAAGCAAAATGGAACAGGAAGTATTATCGTATTATTTACAGGGTTTTCGATATGAGCAGATTGCAGAAGCAATGGGAAAAGAGCCGAAGGCTGTGGATAATGCGTTGCAGCGTTTAAAGAAGAAGTTGAAAGGGAAGTAACAGCATGAAAAATATCATTCACATTTTTCGAAAGGACGTAAGAGGTCTTTGCAGGAATTTTTTTGCACTGGTGATTGCAATCGGATTGTGTTTTATTCCGTCTTTGTATGCCTGGTTTAATATTTATTCTAACGAAGATCCTTATGCCAACACCGGAAATATCTATATAGCAGTGGCATCTGAAGATGAAGGAATGAAGTTAGAGGATGGCACAACTGTCAATATGGGTGACCAGGTGATTGAGCAGTTGAAGGAGAATAAGTCCATAGGCTGGCAGTTTGTGGACAACTCTGACGAAGCGATTGATGGGGTGGAAAGTGGAAAATACTATGCAGCAGTAGTCATTGGTGACCGTTTCTCCGAGAGCATGTTTAGCATCTTTTCGGAAGGGCTGGAAAATCCGACCATTACCTATTATGAGAATGAGAAGAAAAATGCCATTGCAACGAAAATTACTGATACTGCAGTGAGCACATTAAAGTCCAGTATCAATGAGACATTTCTTGAGACAGCGGCAAGTACCATGTTTGCCCAGATGGATAACCTTTCAGAGAAAATAAATGAAGATGGCGGTGTGGATGGTTTCCGTCAGAAGTTAGAGCAGTTAAGCCAGAACCTTACAGATTATAATGAGATGATAGACAGTTTCCTGTCTGGAAATGAGGCACTGAGCGCAGGAATTGATGAAGCAAATTCCGGTGTGTCAAAGGTGGAAGACAAGATTGATTCAGCCGTAAATTCCCTGAATGGAACAAAGACACAATTAGACAGTACGGATACTACACTTTCAGATTTTTCAAAGAATGTGGAGACAACCTTAACAGATATTGAGAATTCTTTGAATAAGATTTCAACAGATATTACCAATGCCGGACTGGGGGATTCTGCTAAGAAGACAACCGAGAGCATTGAGACTACAACGGATGATGTCAAGACCTTAAATGACCAGTTGCAGTCGCTTTATGAAGCAATCAGCGGACTTAAGACGGATGAAAGCTTTACTGAAGAGCAGAAAACCGATATGGATGATGTGATGTCACAGATTGATGCTTTGAAGCAGGATGCAGAGGAAATACAGAAACTTTTAGAGGCACTGATGCCGGATAATGCATCAGATGCAGTAAAAGATAGTGTGGATTCTGTAACAGGTGGTATGTCAGTAGCATTATCCACCTGCAGTAAGACCATTGAAAACATGAAGAATGTATACACCAATAATCTGGTGCCTGGAGTATCCGGAATTCTGGATACGGCATCCCAGATACTGGTCAATGTAACCAATCTTTTGAATAATCTGAACAATACATTAGGTGACATGGGAACAATTTTCGATGGAACCTTGGATATGGTAGATGCTACAGATGAAAGTTTTACACAGATTCAGACGTTGTTAAATACCTGTAACAGCAAAATAGAAGAAGCTATTACCAAGCTGGACGAAGCATCGGAAGATGAGCAGATGCAGATTATCATGGAGCTTTTGGGCGGAGATCCGGAGTCCTATGGAAAATTCTTTGCGCAGCCGGTAAAAGTGGAGACAAAGCCGGTTTATGAGATTAAGAATTATGGCTCTGCGGTAGCACCTTTTTATACGACACTGGCACTCTGGGTAGGCGGTATCGTACTGGTTTCCTTAATTAAAGTAAAGGCATCCGAAAAGGATTTGACCAATCCGAAGCGTTATCAGCTTTTCCTTGGAAGATATTTCATCTTCTTTGTGATGGGACAGATACAGGCATTGATTATTGTACTGGGCAATATTTATCTGTTGCATTGCCAGGTGAAGAATCCGGTATTGTTCTGGTTCGCAGCGTCACTGACGAGCTTTACTTTTACCTTATTAATCTATGCACTGACGCTTTCCTTTGGAGACATCGGAAAAGCACTGGTTGTTGTAATGGTCGTTATTCAGATTGCAGGTTCCGGCGGAACTTATCCGATTGAGATATTGCCGGAATTTTACCGTAGAGTATATATTTTCTTCCCATTCCCATATGCAATTAATGCCATGCGGGAAACCATTGGCGGCATGTATGGCGGAGCCTATGAGAAGAATCTGGCAGAGCTTCTGATTTTTGCAGTAGCGGCATTGCTAATCGGACTGCTGATTCGCGTACCATTTATGGGTATCAATCATTTCGTGGAAAAGCGAATGAAAGATACAAAGATGATGTAAGAGAGCAGGTGAAGAGCAGATGGAAAAGAAAGAAGATTTTGAAAAACTCTATGACATGCTTTTAGGCTATGAGCAGGAGATACATAAGAAGAACCAGAAACGTATCCGCATCGGATTGCGGTGCCTTATCATTATTCCACTGATTTTCCTGGCATTGTTATTCTGGACAGAAAGCTCAAAAATTGTATTTTTGATTTTGTGGATTGTATCACTGTTTATTCTGGCAGGATATTTAATTTTCGTAGAATATTCGGATTATAAATTACAGGAAAAATTAAATGAAATTTCCAACCGGGAGCAGCAGGAAAGAGATGCCCTGATTGGAGATGGCATTGCCCAGGTAGAGGAACGGATTCGTACCGTACTTCAGACGGCAGAGCAGGAACTTTTAACGGATAATTCAAAGGAGTAGCAGAGGGATAGCACATGAAAAGTATTTTTAGAATCTTTTACCGGGATTTTAAGAGAGTCAGCACCAATGTGGTGGCAGTGGTTATTGTAATTGGTCTTTCCATTATTCCATCACTGTATGCATGGTTTAATATATTGTCCAACTGGGATCCGTATGGACCGGAATCTACATCGAATCTTAAGATTGCAGTATATTCCGCAGATGAAGGAATTGACATGGGCGGCCTGTCTTTAAATATCGGAGACAGCGTGATAGATGCCCTAAAAGCAAATCAGACCATGGGCTGGCAGTTTACCGACACCATGGATGAAGCAACCGACGGTGTATACAGCAGTGAATATTATGCGGCACTGATTATTCCGGAGGATTTTTCCGAGAAAATGATAAGCTTCCTCAACGGAGAGGTACAGAATCCGCAGATTATCTATTATGAAAATGAAAAGAAAAATGCCATTGCGCCAAAGATTACATCCAAGGCAAAAACGGCAGTGCAGGAGCAGGTAAATGCAACTTTTGTCAGCACACTGGCAGAAGTAATGTTAAAGGTAAATGATGTCATGGTAGAAAATGGAATGGATTCCGGCTCTATGATGAATCTCTTCCTGACACAGCTTGATGATTTGAGTGGAGACTTAGACGGCTATATTGCATTGTTGAATTCTTTTGTCAGTATTACAAATTCGGCTTCCAGTCTGATTGATACGACACAGGTTATGCTGCCGAATCTGAATACGATGGTAGAAGATGGTTCCAATACTGTAAATACCATGCAGGGAGCATTGAACTCCGGCAGCCTTAACGCCAGTGCTTTGGCAGATGTTATTTCTGCAAATCTTAATACAACGGCAGACAGTCTTGATAATATCAATACGCTGATACAGAATGCGTTGGATCAGTTAGATAATTATGGAGATTTATCTTCCGGTGGGCTGCAAAGTGCAACAAATATGATGCCACTTATCCGCCAGTTGTTTGAAAATAGTGTGGCAGACTGGAAAAATGATGAAAGTGTATCCAGTCAGATTGCGGAAATTGAAGCGCAGTTAGATAAAATTGAAGCAGATTTAAATAATGTACAGAATAATGTAACTGATTTAAATACAGCAAAAGATACTTTAAATACAGAGATATCCACAGAGGTTACATCCTGCAAAAATAAGATAAAGGCTTTAAAGGACACCTTTGATTATTCGGTAAAGGGTCAGCTGGAGAGCACCATTCAGTCCATGCAGGGTTCATTGAACCAGACACAGGCAATTCTTTACGGCGTGGATGGAGATTTTGATGAAGTATCAGAAGTATTGGATGCTTATGGAGAGACTCTTGATAAGGGAAATGAAAGCTTAAGCGATTCACTGGCATCGGCACAGGAAATGAAGGCCGGGCTTGACAGTGTGATAGCAAGTCTGAATGCGTTGGAAATCAGTGACCAGTATCAGGCGTTGATGAAAATTTTAGAGACTGACCCGACTTTATTAGGAGATTTCTTATCTTCTCCGGTCAATATGGAGACAAAAGAGATTTATCCAATTTCCAATTATGGCTCTGCAATGTCACCGTTCTATACGGTACTGGCATTGTGGGTGGGTGCGTTGATTCTGGTGGCAATCATTCATGTAAAGGTACTTCCGGATGAAGAAATACCGGATGCAAAACCTTACCAGAAATTCTTTGGAAGATATATTACATTTTTCCTGATTGGACAGGTGCAGGCATTGATTACTGCACTGGGAGATTTGTTCTATATTAAGATACAATGCCATAACCCATTCCTGTTCTGGCTTGCCTGCGCATGCTGCAGCTTTGTATTTACCTTATTTATGTACGCATTAACGGTGGCCTTTGAAAATGTCGGAGAGGCCTTGGCAGTAGTCATTATGGTTATCCAGGTAGCGGGAGCAGGCGGTTCCTTCCCAATCGAAGTGCTGCCGGCAATCTATCAGCGGATTTACCGTTTTTTCCCATTTCCTTATGGAATGGATGCACTCCGTGAGACCATCGGGGGTATGTATGGAATGACTTATTGGAAATGCCTTGGCATCCTTGGTATCTATATTATAATCTCACTTCTGATTGGACTTGTGATTGCAATTCCATTCCGGAAGTTAAATGTGAAGATTGAGCATAGCAAAGAAAAATCTGACATTATGCTGTAGAAAAGTATTGACAATCATAGCTCTCTATAGTATAGTATTACAAGTCGGGACAAGTTCCGACAGAATTGCTGGCATGGCTCAGTCGGTAGAGCGTCGCATTGGTAGTGCGGAGGTCACGGGTCCGATTCCCGTTGCCAGCTTAGTTGATAAAAAGGCTGTAATCCTTGATAAATCAAGGGTTACAGTCTTTTTGGTTGGTCATTAAAGTTTTGCTCCAATTTTTTGAATAAGAGCATCCTGCAGTACCTGAGAAAAATTAATATTGAGCGAGATAGCCTCTTCATTTAACCATTCCGGAATAGTAAGGGTCTTTTTAACTGCTTTTGAGTTATTGCGTTTTTTATAGGCAAGCATATCGAATTCGATAATAATGCAGTATTCATTTTCGGAAACTGTAATCTCTTTTGGCTGAGAAGGAACCGGAATATCCTGATGTTCCTGTTTACGGCTTGTCAGGGCAAGACCTAAGGCATCAACAGCCATTTCATAAGCATTTTGCATATCATCTCCCTGAGTCATACATTCAGGCAAATCTGGAAAAGTGACCCAAAATCCACCTTCTTCTGCAATATGAAAAATGGAAGGATAAAATAATTTGTTCATAAGAATCTCCTTTCGATAGAAATTAGATTATCGTAGTCCGGCTTCTTTTAAAATTGCCTGTTCTAATCCTTTTTTCAAGTCTTTGTTATGATAAGGAACAATAACGGTTCTATTCGTAACGGGATGAAATAATTTTATATGAGAACCGCTCTGGTTGGTTATGATAAAACCATGTTTCTTAAGATAGTTTATCATTTCTCTGGAAGTCATTGGCATATATGCAATTCTCCTTTGATTAATATTATGATAGTACGTGTTAATACGTGTGTCAAGAACAGAATAAAGGAAAACAAAAAGATGATAAAAAAGTACATGCAAAAATCTGAAATAAAAAGATTAAAAGAACCATTCAAAATGATATGCATAAAATATGTAAAGAAAAAGAACCAGTAATGGCTCTAGTAGAAAACTAACATATAAGAAAGAAACTGTCAATCCCAAAAGAAAGATAAGATATTCAACTACAGAACCTGCCACCGGCAGATACTTACGGATGCCAGACAACAAGAAAAAGCTGCCCACCGGCAGCTTTTTTCAGGTTATGCGAAATCGCATAAAACATATTAACATCCGAGTCTGAATAATTTGCAGATTGTGTTAAATAACTCGGAACAGCTATTGAAATTAAAACACATAGTTTCGTCCTCCTTATTTTCTTTGAATTCATGTCTTAGCTAAGTACAAATGAATTGTAACAAGTCTGTAACATTTTCGCAATAGGAGTACATTGGAAGCATGGGAAATATCTGGTTCTAGGATAAGCCAGGGGGAGTAGGCTCTTTCCCAAACTTTGCAAACCAGCTATTTACGGCCTTGCTTACCTCGTCACGTTTACGGAAAGGAATCTGCACAATGGAGTGGTCTTCCATAATAAGGTCATGCTGCAGGATTCCGGTGACATGGTTTAAGTTTACCAGATAGCTGCGCCCAACCGGAAGGAAACAGGCAACGGAGGCAAAATCCTCAGTAAGCTGCGTTAAGTTTCCGGGAATCGTATAAGTCTCTGATATAGCGTGTAGCAGGACATTGTGCTGCCCGGTTTCAAAAAAGAGAATATCTGAGTAAGGAAGAGAATATTCTTTCCTTCGGACAGAGAAGGTAAATACTTCATTGGATTCCTCTAAAAGAGTATCGCAACGGCTCATGGCATTGAGAAAGTCCGTGTGAGAGTAAGGCTTTTGCAGATAGTAAAGAGCATTTACCTCGTAGCTTGCCATGGCGTGTTCCGTAGAAGAGGTGGTGAAAATAATGCCGCCTTCATAGCCCAGTGAACGAAGGATACGTGCTGTTTCCACACCATCCTGGTCATTCATATAGATATCTAAAAACAGCAGTGCCGGATAACGTTTTTCTTCCTTATAAAATTGAATCATTTCTTCTCCGGAAGAGAAGAGCAGAATTTCCATATTACAATGGTGCTTCGTAGCATATGTATTCAGATGATGCTTCAGCCGCAGGGCATCACTTTCAGAATCTTCGCATAAGTAAATCAGCATATTTATTCTCCTGTATATATATATAAATAAAAAACACCGGATACGAAACAAGTATATCATATTGAAAGAAAATAAAAATCATTTTTCATCGACAATCTGGAAGATAAAATTACAATTTGGAAGAATTGGTTGCAAAATTTTTGACGTTTTTTTAAGATAGAAGCTGTGTGAACAAAAGATATAGAATAGAAAAAGGAGAGGAAATATGGGAAGAAACCGAAAAAAACGATGTCTGGCATTTCTGATGGCATTGACTATGATGACAAGCTTATTTATGGGAGATGCTGCAGGACTACTGGTAAAGGCAGAGGATACGCCAGCATCCGTTCAAATAGGAATGACAACATTAGAGACAGGCTGGTATGTAAAGGCGGTGGATCCTTCTTCTACACCGGGACCATCTGCAACGATTCGTGGCGTCGATAAAGTAGAGGAAGAACCGGAAAGTGGTGGTTATATTTATTTTGATAAAGATACAGCAACCATGACTGTATACAATGATATGGAGATTGCTGCTTCCGGACCGAATCCGGTGACAGTAAAGGATGGAAATCTAACAATTTCCGGGGCAGGAAATCTTACCGTTACAGGAACCTATAGTCCGGCATTTAACTTATCTGGAACCGGTGCGGCCGTTGTCACAAAGGATTTTACCGGAAATTTCAAGGTAACAAGTAATAGTAATGTAATAAACGGTGGCAGCAGATTTGAGATAGATACAACTGGTGATATTACACTGGAAACTACATCAACGTCTTCAAAGGCAATTTCTATGGGCAGTGGAGTGGTTGATTTAAGTGGAAAGAAAGTTACGATAACTGCACCATGTGGTACGATTGACAATGGAGTATTGACACTGAATCTGACACAGACAGAAGGAGACCTTGTAATAAGTTCATCATCTCTTGGATATCCAATTTTCAATGCAGAAAATGTTACTCTGAAAAATACCGGTGGAAAGGTGGAACTGGAAAATACCAGCACAGCGGTGCTGACCAACAGTAGTCTTACCATTGAAGCTGCCGGGGATATTTCTTTAAAATCAGCAAAGGGAATAACATCCCAGAGTAATCCACAGGTAAGTTTAACTTCAACCAATGGGGATGTTACAATAGAACAGACTGCAAACACTGTCATGCAAGATGGTATGTTGACGATTCAGGCATTGGCAGGAGCGGTAAGCATTTCAACTAATGCGACGGTACCGATGTTTTGGGGAGAACTTGATATAAAGGCAAAGAATGATGTAACACTGAAACAGAATGGAACAACAGATTCATCACTTACCTGGATTGGAGCCGGTGGAAGTATTGAGAGTACCGATGGGAATATCACAATAGAACAGGAATGCAGCACATATGTGATTGACACTCAGAATGCAGTCAGCCTGAATGCAGGTGGAACGGTTACGGTAAAGAGAAATACAGAAGGAACAGCTTTAGATGACATGATAAGAAGTGTTCCAGCAACAGGTGTAATCCAGCTTGTGAACGGCACAAAGAAAGGAACCATTGTAGATGGAACCATATATACTGCCAGCGGATGTACGCATCCAAAGCGTATCAATGGAAAATGTGTTGTTTGTAATGACCAGGAGCCGGTGGCTTCGATTGTAGATGCCAGTGGAAATGTAACAAATTATAACAGTCTGTCCGAGGCATTCCGCAATGCCAATGCAGACAATACAGTAAAATTATTGACCGATTATAAGAACAGCAGTGAAACCATTGATTTATCCTCTGTATACAAGGTTGTAAATCTTGATTTAAATGGAAAGAGTTTAACATTAGATGCTTTCAATATCATGAATCACTTAAGCGTTTCCAATGGAAAGCTTAACCTGAGAATGCTCAATGATGCAAATACTAATCTTTCTGATAAATGTATATTAGAAAATGTGGAGGCAGATATCCATGGTATAAGCTGGACTGCAAATGGCGGTTTGGAATTAAAGAGCAGTACACTTCATGTAGGCTCACAGGCATCCCCTTGCTCATTCTTTGTAGAAATGATTACAATAGCTTCCGATGACGATTCTACAATTACGGTAGAAAACATGGCAAGTGGTCTGTCAAACTATAAACATGTATCAGCAATGGAACAGGCATTGGAAAAATTGATTCCTTTGGGATACTCGGTTTCTGTTAATACGACAGATATCACAGTACTGGATGAATCCGGCAATCGTGCAAAAAATCTGGTGCTTCGCAATAAGAAGCTGGCAGAAGCGGATATTACATTAAATCCGGGTACTTTTGTCTATGATGGCACAGAAAAAGAGCCAACTGTAACCGTAATGTATGATGGAATGACATTAATAGAAGGAACAGATTTTACGGTTACTTATGTTGACAATATTGAAGTGGGTGATAGGGCTGCAGCAATTATCCGTGGTTTTCATTTCTCAGACAGTGTAACAAAATATTTCAGCATTACCAAAGCACATCGTGGAGCACCAACAGGACTTACTGCGGTAGCTGAGACTATTGATGGCAAAAATGATGGAAAGATTCGTGGCGTGAATGCGGAGATGGAATACAGCATAGATGGAACTACCTATACTGCAATTACAGAAAGTGAATTGACCTGGCTTGCCGATGGAACTTATCTGGTACGTTATCAGGAAACACGCAATTATTATGTGTCTCCTGCAACACAGGTTGTAGTAGAAAAAGGACTTCCTTCTTCAGACAGCTTAAATCCAGGTGGCGGAAGTAATCCGGGTAATACACCAAACGGAAGTACACCGGGTGGAAACACACCAAACGGAAATACTAATACCGGAAATACATTAACCGGTGGAAGCAATACCGATACAACATTGCCGGGCGTATCTTCGGTGCAGACACCGACAGCAACAGCATCCGGCAACACACGGGTTAAGACCGGAGATGATAACCAGATATTCCTGTATCTTCTTATTCTGATTGCTGCAGCAGGGGCGACTGTAGGAGCATATAGTAAATTAAATGCAAGACGCCGCATGAAATAAGGAAAAAAGATTTATTTCGAAAATAGAAAAGGCATGAGATGAAAAATTGGAAAATGCTGTACTTTCAGAAATGGGAGTGCAGCATTTTTCTGTTGCAAAGAGGACAAGGACGCGGTAAAATGTAGCGTAGTCATAGAAGAGGAGATAGAAGATGCTGACACAGTTTTCAAGAACCGAATTATTGCTTGGTAAAGAAGCAATGGAAAAATTAAAAAATGCGAAAGTTGCAGTATTTGGAATCGGCGGTGTGGGCGGTTATGTCTGCGAAGCACTGGTGCGGAGCGGAGTTGGAGCTTTCGATTTGATTGATGATGATAAAGTATGCCTTACAAATCTGAACCGTCAGATTAT
This sequence comes from Roseburia sp., assembly GCA_050873725.1. GTDB lineage: Bacteria > Bacillota > Clostridia > Lachnospirales > Lachnospiraceae > Roseburia_C. The sequence continues at coordinate 43 of JBNMJI010000018.1, read as the reverse complement.
TGCAACCAGAAAGACCGTTGGAAAATATAAAGCAGATGTCATG
>JBNMJI010000017.1:0-15999 GCA_050873725.1 Roseburia sp. | reverse complement strand
ATGCTATGGTAATCGTGATTTTTGCCGTAGTACAGATTCTGGTGGCAACCGGAAGCATGTCAAGTCTGATGCAGGGACTTTTGGTATCGCTTTGTACCTATTCTATCGTTGCAATCGGATTAAACCTCTGTGTAGGTTATCTGGGCGAGTTAAGTCTTGGTCATGCAGGATTTATGTGTGTTGGAGCATTTTCCAGTGCATTCTTTACCAGATGTATGGAAAATTCATCCATGAATCCAACCTTACGTTTTATTATTGCTTTATTAATCGGAACTGCTGTCGCAGCATTCTTCGGATTCTTAATCGGAATCCCGGTACTTCGTTTGAGAGGCGATTACCTTGCAATCGTAACACTGGCATTTGGCGAGATTATCAAAAATGTCATCAATGTTCTTTATGTAGGCAAAGATGAAAACGGTCTGCATTTTGCAATCAATGACAGCAAGTCTCTTAATATGTCGGGAACCGGAGAAATGATTATCGATGGTGCAAAGGGAATCACCGGAACACCAAGACAGTCTACTTTCTTAATCGGTGTTATTTTGATTCTGGTTGCATTGTTTGTAGTATTTAATCTGGTTAATTCCAGAAGCGGCCGTGCCATCATGGCAATCCGTGATAACCGTATTGCAGCAGAATCCGTTGGCATTAATATTACAAAGTTTAAACTGATGGCATTTACCATTTCTGCAGCAATCGCAGGAGCAGGCGGAGTGCTTTATGCACATAACCTTTCCAGTCTGATTGCCCAGCCGGCAAACTTTGGATACAATATGTCCATCATGATTCTGGTATTTGTCGTACTCGGTGGAATGGGAAGCTTCCGTGGTTCCATTATTGCAGCCGTAGTACTGACCATGCTTCCGGAAGTATTGCGTGGACTGCGTGATTACCGTATGCTGATTTATGCGGTAGTTCTGATTGCAATGATGCTCTTTAACTGGGCACCGGCAGCAATTACCTGGAGACAGACACATTCTTTGAAGAATTTATTTGCAAAGAAAACGAAGGAGGTACAATAAGATGGCAATGTTAGAAGTAAAGAATCTTGGAATTTCCTTCGGTGGACTCCGGGCGGTAGATGGATTTGAAATGCAGATTGAAAAAGGTCAGTTATATGGACTGATTGGACCGAATGGTGCAGGTAAAACAACCGTATTTAATATGCTTACCGGTGTATACAAGCCGGATGATGGAAGCATTGTACTGGATGGAAAAGATATTACCGGAAAGAAAACCATAGATATTAATAAAGCAGGAATCGCAAGAACCTTCCAGAACATCCGTCTGTTTAAAGACCAGTCCGTACTGGATAATGTAAAAGTCGGACTGCATAATCATCATACCTATTCTACTTTGACCGGAATCTTAAGACTTCCGAAGTATTTTAAAGTAGAAGCAGAGATGAATGAAAAGGCAATGGAGCTGTTAAAGGTATTTGGACTTGAGGACGAAGCAGATTATCTGGCATCCAATCTTCCATATGGTAAACAGCGTAAACTGGAAATTGCAAGAGCACTGGCAACGGAACCAAAGCTTCTGCTTTTAGACGAACCGGCAGCCGGCATGAACCCAAATGAAACCAAAGAATTAATGGATACCATCCGCTTTGTAAGGGATGAATTTGATATGACCATTCTTCTGATTGAACATGATATGAAACTGGTATCCGGTATCTGTGAGAAACTGACTGTATTGAACTTCGGTCAGGTACTGGCAAGCGGAAAGACCAGTGACGTACTGAATAACCCACAGGTTATCAAAGCATATCTGGGCGAATAGGAGGGATGATAAAATGGCAATGCTTGAAATAAAAGATTTGGAAGTATATTATGGCGTGATTCAGGCAATTAAAGGGATTTCCTTTGATGTCAACGAAGGTGAAGTCATTGCATTAATCGGAGCCAATGGTGCAGGTAAGACAACTACACTACAGACTATCACCGGAATGCTCAGTGCCAAAAAGGGAAGCATCCTTTTTGAAGGAACAGACATTACCAAGGTTCCGGGACACAAGATTGTATCCATGGGAATGGCACATGTTCCGGAAGGAAGACGTGTATTTGCAGAGCTTTCTGTATATGAAAACTTAAAGCTGGGTGCATATACCAGAAAAGATAAGCAGGAGATTGCAGAGTCCTTAGAACGTGTATACAAGAGTTTCCCGAGATTAAAAGAACGTAAGAATCAGCTGGCTGGAACCTTAAGTGGTGGTGAACAGCAGATGCTTGCCATGGGCCGGGCACTGATGAGTAAGCCGAGAATTATTCTTATGGATGAACCGTCCATGGGATTATCTCCAATCTTTGTAGAAGAGATTTTTAACATTATCAAAGAAATATCTGCATCCGGTACCACCGTTCTTCTGGTAGAACAGAATGCAAAGAAAGCATTATCGATTGCAGACCGTGCATATGTACTGGAAACAGGTAAAATTGTATTGAGCGGTGATGCCAAAGAACTTATGAATAATGAGTCTATTAAAAAGGCATATTTAGGAGAGTAGGTGTTAAATATGAAACATACGGTAATAACCATTGCAAGAAGTTATGGAAGCGGCGGAAGAACGCTTGGTAAGAAGCTGGCAGAAGAACTTGGAATTCATTGCTATGACCGTGAGTTAATAAGAATGGCTTCCGATGAAAGCGGTATCAATGAGGCATTGTTTGGAGAGGCAGATGAGAAACTGCATAAGATGCCACTGTTTCGTATTGCAAAGAAGGCATATCATGGGGAAGTGCTTCCACCGGATAGTGATGAGTTTGTATCCAACGACAACCTCTTTAACTATCAGGCGAAGATTATCCGTGAGGTAGCCAAAGAAGAGTCCTGTGTCATTATCGGACGTTGTGCGGACTATGTCTTAAAAGAGTATGATTATGTAAAGAGTCTGTTCTTCTATGCACCGCGTAAGGACTGCATTGAACGTGTCATGCAGCAGAATGGCGGTTCTAAGAAGGATATCGAAAAGAAGATAGATACCATTGATAAATACCGTGCAGACTATTACAAATACTATACCGGCAGAGAGTGGAACGATGCCAGAAATTATGATTTCTGTCTGGACACCACATCCTTAAGCTATGAGAAGCTGGTACAGGTAGTAAAAGCATATTTAGAAATCAGTGAGGCAGAGTAGCCTTAGGAAAAAGAAGAGGTATCTGATGATTCAAGCATCGGATACCTCTTCTTTCGTTTTGCTTATGCGAGTGGCGAGAAAATCGCAAGACTTGCAAAGCATGTTTCCTGTAGTGTTACAGCTTCTTTAAAATTTTATCAATGTCATTTCTGTGTCCTAATACCATCAGATGGTCCGTGTTTTTAAAAATGTAATTGGCATCCGGCAGCAGGCTCATGGCACCGTCTGTTTTAATACCGATGATGTTGGCATTGTAGCAGGCACGGAAATTTAAATCCTTGATGCTCTTTCCAATCCATTCCGGCAATGGCGGAATCTCATAAATGGAGAAGCCGCCGCCTAATTCGAAGTAGTCAAAGACCTGGTCGGCAGAGAAGCGGACTGCAATTTTCTCCGCAATATCACGGTCAGGATAGATAACTTCATCAGCACCATTTCGCAGCAGGAATTTGGCATGGATATCACGGTTCGCTTTGCTGACGACATATCTGGCACCCATTTCCTTAAGCAGGCTTGTAATCTCCAAGCTGCTCTGGAAATTACTTCCGATACAGACAAAGCAGACATCAAAATTACCGACACCTAAAGTGGCAAGTACTTTTTCATTGGTGCAGTCACCAATTTTCGCACTGGTGACAAAAGAGAGAACATCTTCCATTACGGCTTCATTTTCGTCTACAACCATAATCTCATTATCCAGCTTGGATAAGTCTTTACAAAGGTGAGTACCAAATCGACCCAGCCCAATAATTAAAAATGATTTCATAGAATCCTCCTAGTATAATCAAGATATTTGATATTAACCTACATTAATTTTTTCTACCGGCTGCATTACATGTGCGATTCTTTTCTTATCCGTAAAGGATAAGGCAAAAGAAAGACTGCCCAGTCGGCCTAAATACATTAACAGAATTAAAATAATATGGCAGCTGGTACTAAGACTGCTTGTAATACCGGTGGTCATTCCGACTGTGTCAAGAGCTGAAAATGCTTCAAAAGCCACATCAATGACCGGATAACCGGAAATGGCGGTAATTGCCAGTGTAGCGCTGAGTGCCAGTGTCAGCTGGAACATAAGGACAACGGCTGATTTTGGGATGATAGATTCTTCCAGCCTGCGTCCGAAAATATTTGTTCCGGTAGTACGGGTTAAAGTAGAACGTACGGATAACAACAGAACAAAAATAGTGGTAACCTTTACACCACCGGCGGTAGAACCCGGGGCACCACCGATAAACATAAATATAATAGAAAGGAACTTGCTGCTTTCGCTTAAAGCTCCGTTATCAACAGCGTTAAAGCCGGCAGTTCGAGGGGTAACAGCACAGAAAAATGAATTTAAAAGCTGTTCTCCGAAACTCATATCGGCAAATAAGCGGTTTCGTTCAAAAAGATAAAAGAGCAGTGTACCACCAATGAGGCAGACTGCGGTAGCACTCAAAACCATTTTCGTCTGCAGGGCATAGCGCCGGAAATGCAGGCCGTGTTCCTTGATATCATTCCATACAAAGAAACCGATGCCACCAATCAGAATCAGCGCACTGATGGTAAGAATTACCACAGGATCATTGTAGAATCTGGTGATGGATGAAAATGGACTGTAGCGCCCCATTAAATCGAAGCCTGCATTACAAAAAGCTGAAATAGAATGGAAGATGCCATAGTAGATAGCATGTAAAACATCCATATCTTTCAGAAAACGTAAGGTGAGAATCAATGCACCCGACAATTCAAAAAGAACAGTGCCTCCGATGACACGGCGGACAAGCCGGACGACACCACCGATTTCTAAGGTGTTTAAACTTTCTTTAATAAGACCACGCTGTTTCAGTCCGATTTTCTTGCGTAACATTAAGGAGACAGTAATACCAATGGTGATAAAACCAAGACCGCCAATCTGAATCAGAACTAATAAAACAAGCTGTCCGAAGATGCTCCAGTGGGTAAAGGTGTCAACCAGAATCAGTCCGGTTACACAGGTCGCACTGGTGGAAGTGAAAAGGGCTGTCATAAATGGAGTCCATTCACCATTCCGGCTGGAAACCGGAAGCATCAGAAGTATGGTCCCGATAAAGATGAGCAGCAGAAAACCCAGAGCGATCATCTGCGTACCGGACATACGTTTTTCAAATTTCCCAAACATAATAAAATTCCTATTCCTAATATAAATAATTTTCGATAAATCTTATTTATCTATTATAGTAATTCCGCTCCGCTTTGTCCATTGCCAAATAGAAAGAAGGCATTTCAGGTTATTTCCGGGAAACGGGTTTCCAAGAAAAATTATAGAATGAGTTATTGTCTTAGATGGTTTGTTTGAGTATAATAAAATGATAAGGCAAGCTTGAGAAGAAAAAGCACGAAAAGGAAAGAAAAAGGAAGGGTTTTTGTATGGGACTTTTTGTTGTATTTATCATTATTATCATATATGTTGCTTTGTCTCAAAGTGTAAAGCAAAGCAATAACCAAAACAGGCGTGGAAATAATCCGGCGATGGGACGGCCGCCACAGCAGGTGTATCGTCCGCAGATGAACCAGCCTCAGCGTACATACCAGCAGGCACCGGCTCAGACGCATACATATCAACAGACCATGAACCAGCCGAGGCGGGCATACCAGCAGGCATCAGCCCAGCCGCATCTAGTGTATCAGCAGACACCTAATCCGCAGATGAACAGACAGCAGGCGCAGCAGCAGTTGAAGAACCGCCTGGCGGAAAAATATCAGTCACAGATGCAGCAGAAACATCAGCCACAAAAGGGCGCAGCAACAGAGAATACAATTTTGCAGCAGATGGAGTTTCATGCGGCAGAAGATAGAATGGAAGAAGCAAGGGCTGCTATGGCAGCAAAGTCCGCTGCTACAGAGGGAACATCTGCTATGGAAGTAATAGAACCGATGGAGTTTACTTATGATATTCCACAGAGCGATAATATGAAGAAAGTACAGGAGCTGATTGTAACAGGTTTCAGCGGCAATCTGAACTTTGAAAGAGATTTTGTGGCAGAAGGAATTGAAATGTTAAACCGTTTTGAATTACAGTAAAGAACATAGATAAGTGGAGGATGACAGCAATGGAAGACAGAAGACCGGCAACAGGAGAGATTTACAGACATTTTAAAGGAAAATTATATCAGATTGTAGCCATAGCAACACACAGCGAAACAAGAGAAGAACTGGTGATTTATCAGGCACTTTACGGAGCCTATAAAGTATATGCAAGACCGCTTGCCATGTTTGTAAGCGAAGTAGACCATGAGAAATATCCGGCAGTAGAGCAGAAGTATAGATTTGAAAAAGTAAATTTGCAGGAAGAAGCACCGGCACAGCAGAAGACGGAGGCAGCCGTAACCGAAGCTACACCGGATACAGTTACTAAGGACAGCAGAGAAGCAACTCCACAGGAAGCTTCAGAATCCGAAGAGCAGGCGAATCCGTTCCTGCTTCGCTTTCTGGATGCGGATACCTATGAGGAGAAATATAAGATTTTAAATGAGATGGAAAATGATATTACGGACCGTCTGATTAATGATTTCTCCGTAGTATTAGATGTGGTGATTCCGGAAGGAGACTTAATCGACCGTTATATACAGTTAAAGCAGTGCGTGGCAACCATGTGCCGTTATGAGACTACCCGCCTTAGGTAGGCAGTCCCACACGACACAAAGTGCTGTTGTGATAATCAGAGGAGAAGGTGACATCTTTCCCAAACCACTTCGGTGGGAGGAAGGATTCAGCTTCTTCTTTTGTTGCAAATTCTACTTCGGCTAATTTCAACGGAGCGAGGTCTCCTTCGAAAATATCAAGCTCAATGGTCAGCTTGTCAGTCAATGGAATCAGATAGCGCTTCTTGGAAATGATAATGCCATCGGCTTTTTGAATCAGATGCCGGTAAGCCTCTTCATTCAGAGGAAGATTATATTCTTCCCGCATCATAAGACCGGAGCCTTTGTAAGTAAGAATATATTTGTCATTGGAGCGGCGCACCCGCACTACAGGGTCCGTATTAAGATAGCCCTGTTCAATGACTTTGCAGGGATAGTCCTTTAAATCAAAAGGAATCTCATCAATTAAATATTTGCGTTCAATTTCCATAATAACCTCCATATAGTCAGGAAAATAATAGATAAGTTTATTGTAAAATATTTTAAAATTCACTGCAACCATGGAATTGAAAAAGCGTAATAACCATGCTAACATAAGAGACAGCATAGAAAAGTTTCGTGTTAGAAAATTTAATATTAGAAAAATGTAATATCAGAAAAAGTAACATCAGAAGAGGAAAGAAAAAGTAGGAGGAAGATAACATGAAGAAAATCGGAATTTTTATGGCAGATGGCTGTGAAGAGATTGAAGGACTTACCGTAGTAGATGTGGTACGCAGAGCAGGAATTGCTATTGATATGATTTCCATTACCGGAAAGAAAGAAGTGGCAGGAGCCCACGGAATTACTTTTGCAGCAGATGTACTGGCAGAGGAAGCTGATTTTGACAGCTATGATGGAATTGTACTGCCGGGCGGAATGCCGGGAACATTGAACCTCGGAAAACATGAAATTGTAAAGAAAGTGATTACATCTTATGCAGCAGGCGGCAAACTTACCGCAGCAATCTGTGCTGCACCAAGCGTATTGGGCGAGAATGGAATATTAGAGGGCAGGCATGCAGTCAGCTATCCGGGCTTTGAAGAAAAGCTTCTTGGAGCAAAGGTCGGAGAAGAAAAGGTTGCAGTAGATGGCAACATCATTACCAGCCGGGGCATGGGAACTGCCATTGAATTTGCCATGTCGATTGTAAAATGGCTGGATCCGCAGGCAGATATTGATGCGATGGAAGCAAATATCATGTATTTTAAATAAAAATAACCAGAACTTACCAACATAATTTATTCTCTGGAAGCCATACTAAAAACTGGATAAGCAACCAACAAAAGCTTATCTGAAAATAGATAACAAAGAGAAGAAACTATGGAGGTAGAAACAAATGAGCGGAACAAACAGTTCTAATTCAAGTAACCAGATGGCAGTGCCACAGGCAAAAGAGGCAATGCACCGTTTTAAACAGGAGGTTGCATCTGAAATCGGAGTACCTTTAAAAGAGGGCTACAACGGTGACCTGACATCCAGACAGGCTGGCTCTATCGGTGGAGAAATGGTTAAGAAAATGATCATGAGACAGGAAGAGCAGATGTCTAAATAAGAAGAAGCAAAAAAGCCTTCGGGAAAAGCATGAAAGTGCTTTTCCCGGGGGCTTTTTACATAACTGGTACTAATTGAAATCTTGTACCGAAAAAAAAGCTAGTAATTTTACAAACGGTGTGTTATAATCTCTAAATGACTGTTAGTAGCTCTAAGTATGCCTATTTTTAGGGGAGCAGTCGTAAGATAAGAAAATATTTGTACATGTATATTTTATATATAGTTATAAGGAGGAAGAAACAAGAATGAGTGTACAGGTTGAAAATTTAGAGAAAAATATGGTAAAGCTTACAATTGAAGTGGCAGAAGATAAAGTGGCAGAGGCTTTGAGAGCTGCATACAATAAGCAGAAAAACAAAATCAGCATCCCTGGATTCCGTAAAGGAAAAGTTCCAATGGCTATGGTAGAGAAAATGTATGGCCCGGAAATCTTCTATGAAGATGCTGCAAATATCATGATGCAGGAAGCTTATCCGGCAGCAATCGATGAGAGCGGTGTAGATATCGTTTCCCAGCCAACTGTTGATGTAGTTCAGTTAGAGAAAGGCAAACCATTTATCTTTACAGCAGAAGTTGCAAAGAGACCAGAAGTTAAACTTGGTAAATACAATGGTGTAACTGTAACAAAGATTGATACATCCGTATCTGATGAAGAAGTTGCAGAAACATTAGAGAGAGAAAGAAATAACAATGCAAGAACTGTAACTGTAACAGACAGACCTGTTGCAGAAGGTGATACAGCAGTTATCGACTACGAAGGATTCGTAGACGGTGTTGCATTTGAAGGTGGAAAAGGAGAGAATCATCCATTAGAGATTGGTTCCCATTCCTTCATCGATACATTCGAAGATCAGTTAGTAGGAAAGAACATTGGCGATGAAGTAGAAGTAAACGTTACATTCCCGAAGGAATATCATGCAGAAGACTTAGCTGGAAAACCTGCAGTATTCAAAGTTAAGATTAACGAGATTAAGACAAAAGAACTTCCAGAGTTAAATGATGAGTTCGCATCTGATGTTTCTGAGTTCGAAACCTTAGAAGAATACAAAGAGAGCGTTAAGAAGAACTTAGAAGAAACCAAAGAGAACAATGCAAAACGTACCAAAGAGGACGAAGCAATCAAGAAGATTATCGAGAAGTCTGAGATGGAAATCCCGGATGCAATGATTGATACCCAGGTACAGAACATGATTCAGGAATTCGCTCAGAGACTTGCTCAGCAGGGATTAAGCTTTGACCAGTATATGCAGTTCTCCGGAATGACTATGGACAAGATGAAAGAGCAGGTTCGTCCGGAAGCATTAACAAGAATCCAGAGCAGCTTAGTATTAGAGCAGATTGCAAAAGAAGAAAACTTCGAGATTACAGAAGATGATGTAAACGCTGAAATCGAGAAGATGGCAAAAGCATACGGAATGGAAGCTGATAAGCTCAAAGAGTATGTTGGCGATGCTGAGAAAGAATCCATGAAACGTGATATCGCAATTGAAAAAGCAGTTCAGTTCATCATGGACAATGTAAAAGAAAGAGCAAAAGCTAAGACTAAGAAAGAAAAAGAAGCAGAAGCAGCAGCTAACGCAGAAGCATAAGAGAAGCGTGTAAAGAAACAGACTGACTTGGAATCAGGTCGGTCTGTTTTACGCAAGTCGCTTAAACAAGAGATAAATTTGCAGCAGAATGTATGGTAGAAATGGAGGTTATCATATGAGTTTAGTACCTTATGTCATTGAACAGACCAGCAGAGGAGAGCGTAGTTACGACATATACTCCAGATTATTAAAGGATAGAATTATTTTCCTTGGTGAAGAGGTAAATGAGACCACAGCCAGCCTGGTAGTGGCACAGCTTTTATTCTTAGAGTCCGAAGATCCGGGAAAAGACATTCAGTTATACATCAATTCTCCGGGTGGAATTGTAACAGGCGGATTGGCAATTTATGATACCATGCAGTATATCAAATGTGATGTATCTACAATTTGTATCGGACTTGCAGCCAGCATGGGTGCGTTCCTGTTATCCGGTGGAACAAAGGGAAAGAGATTTGCATTACCAAATGCAGAGATTATGATACATCAGCCTTCCGGTGGAGCAAAAGGACAGGCAACTGAGATTCAGATTGCAGCAGAGAATATCTTAAAGACCAAGAAACGTTTGAACGAGATTTTAGCTGCAAATACCGGAAAGCCATATGATGTAATTGCCGCAGATACAGAGCGTGACTATTACATGTCTGCAGAAGAGGCAAAGGAGTATGGCCTGATTGACGGTGTAATTACAGCAAGATAAGAGAAATAAGAAAGAGGCTGTCTCTGGGCGGATTATCCGAAGCACATATGCGGAATTCGACTACGGGCAGCCTTTACCTTTTTTACGAAAGATTTAGAAAAGATAGATGGAAATAATCGAGGTGGAAAGATGGCAGGAAGAAATAGCGAGGACAAAATCAGATGTTCCTTTTGCGGAAAATCACAGGATCAGGTGCGCAAGCTGATTGCAGGACCAAACGGTGCCTATATCTGTGATGAATGCGTGGATATCTGTGCAGAAATCATAGAGGAGGAATTCGAAGATGAGGAGACTTCCGGAAAAGGAAAGGAAGATTTAGAAGAAATCAACATGATTAAACCGGAAGAGATGAAGAAATTCTTGGATGAATATGTAATCGGTCAGGACGAAGCCAAGAAAGTCCTTTCCGTGGCAGTATATAATCACTATAAGAGAATTACTTCTGATGTAGATATGAATGATGTGGAATTACAGAAGAGTAATATTTTGATGTTAGGACCGACCGGTTCCGGCAAGACACTTCTGGCACAGACACTGGCAAGAGTCTTAAATGTACCGTTTGCCATTGCAGATGCCACCACATTAACCGAGGCAGGATATGTCGGTGAAGATGTAGAGAATATCCTTCTGAAACTGATTCAGGCAGCAGATTATAATATCGAGCGTGCCCAGTGCGGAATCATTTACATCGATGAGATTGATAAGATTACCAAGAAATCTGAAAATGTATCCATCACCAGAGATGTATCCGGTGAAGGTGTACAGCAGGCATTGTTAAAAATCTTAGAAGGAACCATGGCTTCTGTTCCGCCACAGGGTGGAAGAAAACATCCGCAGCAGGAGTTAATCCAGATTGATACCACCAATATCTTATTTATCTGCGGTGGAGCGTTTGATGGATTAGAGAAGATTATCGAGCAGCGTATGGACCAGAAATCCATCGGCTTTAATGCAGATATTGCAGACCGTACCGAGCGTAATTTAAGCGAAGTCTTAAAACAGGTTCTCCCGGGAGACTTTATCAAATTCGGTCTGATTCCGGAGTTTATCGGACGTGTTCCGGTAAATGTATCCTTAGAGCAGTTGGATAAGGAAGCATTAATCCGTATCTTAAAGGAGCCGAAGAACTCCCTGATTAAGCAGTATAAGAAGCTGTTTGAAATCGATGGCGTAGAACTGGAATTCGAGGACGAGGCAGTAGAAGCAATTGCAGAGAAATCCTTAGCCCGTAAGACCGGTGCCCGTGGACTTCGTGCCATCATGGAAGATACCATGATGGATTTAATGTATCAGATTCCATCTGATGAAAGCATTGTAAAATGCACCATTACCAAAGAAACTGTAGAAGACAAGAAAGCGAAGATAGAATATCATAACGCATAAATAAGAGGAGAAAAAGATGAGCAGGACAGTAATTCATTTACCGGCAGTTGCACTTCGTGGAATGACCATTCTGCCGGGAATGGTGGCTCATTTTGATATTAGCAGGGAACGTTCCATCCATGCCGTAGAAGAGGCAATGGTTGGAGACCAGAAAATATTCCTGATTACACAGCAGGATGCTTCCGTAGAGGAGCCTACTCAGGATGATTTATACCGGATTGGTGTCATTGCTGAAGTAAAACAGGTAATAAAGATGCCAAATGAGATTGTGCGTGTTTTGGTAGAAGGATTGGAAAGAGGCGAGTTAGCCTCTTTTCTGTCACAGGAGAAGTATCTGATGGCAGAGGTCATCCTTTTTGATGAAAAGCCGGCAGAAGAGGAAGAGCTGATGCCGGAAGCGAAGGAAGCAATGCTTCGCTGCATCAAAGAAACCGTACTGAAATATCAAAAAGCCAATGGACATATGAGTAAAGAATTCTTACGTCAGGTAGAAGAACAGCAGGACGTGGGAACTCTGATGCAGCAGGTTGCATACAATCTGCCGCTTTATTATACCCAGAAACAGAAAATCTTAGAGGCAGTAGACCTCACTTCCCAGTATGAGACTTTAATGGCAATTTTATTGAATGAAGTTGAAGTCATTTCCCTGAAAAATGAGTTTCAGGCGAAAGTAAAAGCGCGTGTGGATAAGAATCAGAAGGAATATCTGCTGCGGGAACAGATGAAGCTGATTCGGGAAGAATTAGGTGAGGATAATACACAGTCCGATGCGGAACACTTTTTAGAGGAAGTGAAGAAGCTGAAAGCGGATAAGACGGTCAAAGAGAGAATTAAAAAAGAGATTGAGCGTTTTAAAAATATCGTTTCCAGTTCTTCTGAAAGTGCAGTCAGCAGGGGTTATATCGAGACATTGCTGGAACTTCCATGGAATAAGGCTTCTAAGGATAATAAAGATTTAGCCAATGCGGAAAAAATCTTAGACGAAGACCACTATGGACTGGAAAAAGTAAAAGAGCGTATGCTGGAATTCTTAGCAGTCCGGAATCTGACCAATAAGGGAGACAGCCCGATTATCTGTCTGGTGGGACCACCGGGAACCGGTAAGACCAGTATTGCCCGTTCTGTGGCAAGGGCTTTGAATAAGAAGTATGTCAGAATCTGTCTTGGCGGAGTCCGTGATGAAGCAGAGATTCGTGGACACAGAAAGACCTATGTGGGTGCAATGCCGGGTAGAATTATCAATGGTTTAAAGAGTGCCGGAGTAAAGAATCCGCTGATGCTTTTAGATGAGATTGATAAAGTAAGCAGTGATTATAAAGGAGATACATCTTCTGCACTGCTGGAAGTATTGGACAATGAGCAGAACAGTCATTTCCGGGACCACTATGTGGAGCTTCCGGTAGATTTGTCCGAGGTATTATTTATTGCAACAGCCAATTCCGTACAGACAATACCAAGACCTCTTTTAGACCGTATGGAGCTGATTGAGGTAAGCAGTTATACGGAAAATGAAAAGGCACACATTGCAAAAGAACATCTTATAGCAAAGCAGATTGAGAAGAATGGTTTAAAGGAATCAGAGCTTACATTCCAAAATGGTGCAATTGAGCAGCTGATTCGTGGCTATACAAGAGAAGCCGGTGTGCGTAACTTAGAGCGTAAAATCGGTGAGATCTGCAGAAAAGCCGCAAGAGAGATTTATGAGGGCAAGAAAAAGAAAGTTACCATAAGTACAAGAAATTTAGAGCATTACCTTGGCAAAGAAAAATATACCTTTGATAAGAAGAATGAGAAGGACGAGGTTGGTATTGTCCGGGGACTGGCATGGACCAGTGTCGGTGGTGATACATTAGAAATCGAAGTAAATGTAATGCCGGGAAAAGGTGAATTTAAACTGACCGGACAGCTTGGAGATGTCATGAAAGAGTCGGCACAGGCTGGAATCAGTTATATCCGTTCCGTCAGTGAGCAGTATCAGATACCGGATGATTTCTTTACCAAACATGATATACATATCCACATTCCGGAAGGAGCTGTACCAAAGGATGGACCATCCGCCGGTGTTACCATGGCAACCGCAATGCTTTCTGCCATTACCGGGAAAAAGGTGCGTGCCGATGTTGCCATGACAGGAGAGATTACCCTCCGCGGCAGAGTGCTTCCGATTGGTGGATTAAAAGAGAAAACATTAGCAGCAAAAAATGCCGGTATCCGGACAGTCTGTGTACCGCGAAAAAATGAAAAAGATATCGAGGAACTTTCTGCAGAGATAAAAAAGGATCTGGAAATTGTCTATGCAGATACCATGGAAGATATCTTAAAGGTTGCTTTTGTGGAAGAGCAGTAAAGGAGCAGAAAATGGTTATAAAAGAAGTAAACTTAGAAACGGTGTGTGGCGTTACCAGTAAGCTTCCGGAGAATACATTGCCGGAGGTAGCATTTGCAGGAAAATCCAATGTCGGAAAGTCATCATTAATTAATGCACTGATGAACCGGAAATCCCTTGCAAGAACCTCTGCACAGCCGGGAAAGACACAGACCATTAATTTCTATAATATCAATGATGCCATGTATCTGGTGGATTTGCCGGGGTATGGTTATGCGAAAGTGGCAGAGAGCGAGAAAGCAAAATGGGGTAAAATGATTGAAAATTATCTGCATACCTCAAAGCAGCTGCGCCGGGTATTCTTATTAATTGATATCAGACACGACCCGTCTGCCAATGATAAACTGATGTATGACTGGATTATCCATCAGGGCTTTGACCCGATTATCGTAGCAACGAAGCTGGACAAGCTGAAGAGAAGCCAGGTGCAAAAATGCATCAAAGCAGTAAAAGAAGGACTGAAAGTAAAACCGGGAACTGTAATTGTTCCGTTTTCCGCTGTAACCAAACAGGGCAGGGAAGAAATCTGGCAGATTATGGATGAGGCTGTTGGCTATGAAGAATAAATATGTATTTGTAACGGTTCTTCTGTTGGTGCTTTTATTAGCCGGAGCAGGACTGACGCAATTATATGTAAAAGAAGAGACAAAGCAGCAGGACAGCGAGCTTACGGTAGTGACATCCTTTTATCCAATGTATATTGCAGCAATGAATGTCATCGGAGACACTCCGGGTGTGGATTTGCAGAATCTCAGTGAGCCACAGACCGGCTGCCTTCATGATTACCAGCTGACTCCGGCAGATATGAAGCTCCTTTCCGGTGCAGATGTGTTTATTGTAAATGGCGGCGGAATCGAATCCTTTTTATCAGATGTGGCTGCAGATTATAAGAACCTTTCTATTGTAAATGCCTGCGAGGGACTAAATCTTTTATCCGAAGAGGATGAAGGAGAAGAACATAATCATGAAGATGGACACAATCACGGAGATGTGAATGCCCATGCATGGATGAGCATTGCGTTATATAAGCAGCAGGTGGAAAATATTTTAGAAGGTCTTTGCAGGATAGACCCGAAGCATCAGGAGACTTATGAAAGCAATGCAAAAGAGTACCTGGCAAAGCTTGATGACTTAGAGAAAGAGCAGCAGTCTTTGAAGGAAGAATTAGCAGGAAAGCACATTGTTATTTTTCATGAAGCCTATGCCTATGTGGCAGAGGATTATGATATGGAGATTTCCTATATCATGGATTTGGACGAAGAACGTCAGGTCAGTGCCGGCGAAGTGGCAGATGTGATGGGAGCCATTGAAAAGAATGATATATCAGTGGTGCTGGCAGAAGAACTCTATGGCAAAGATATGGGAGATACGGTAGAGCGGGAGACCGATGCGAAAGTATGTTATCTTGATACTTTAACCCGTGGAGAGTATGATAAAGACAGCTATTTTGATGCAATGAGACAGAATATGGAACTGCTGAAGGAGGCTTTTGCAGAATGAGAAAAATAGTAAAGCCATGTGGACTGCATTGTATCCGAATCAACCATCTTGGCGTCACCATTGGAGAGCAGCAGATATTATCCGATGTGAATCTGCATATTCATTGT
>JBNMJI010000016.1:0-16015 GCA_050873725.1 Roseburia sp. | reverse complement strand
GTCTTGGAAGCCGGTAACTGATTTCCTGAAGTACCCAGACCGTTTCATCCGGAATTAAATTTGCAATCATCCAATAGAAGCTGTTCCAGATTAACATAATACCAAGCAGAATGAGTACTACTGCAATAATGGTACGATAACGCTGTACAAAGGTTTTGTCTTTCTCGCCTTCTCCACTCAAATGGAATAAGTAATCATCCTCTACGGCATAGAATTCTTCATCGGATAAGCCTGCTAAATTGTGCACATGGAAGAAACTGTAGAACCATGCAATAACTGCAAGTACCGCCAACGGTCCAATTTCAAAAATCGATGCTACCACAATAATGCCAAAGAACATTGACATCAGGCTTAAGCCCATTTTCATAAATCCCATATACATTTCCCCTGCTCCCGGTAAAAGGGAACAGCAAAATCTTAAAAATCCATTTCTCTTTTTCGTCATGTTATCTTTCCTCCTTTAAAAACCATCCATTTGTCGTCTCAGTAATAAAATTGCAAAATGCACTGGACGCATCATTTACACTTTGTAAGAAATTCTGCTCTTCACTACGCTTTTTCGCTTTCTCTTTCTGTTCCTGTAAGTCCTTATTGACCTGCTCTTTTGCTTCTGCCACATAAGTTTCCATGTTTGGTCTGCTCTGCTGCTCCACCGTAGGAACTACAATCAGAAATGCGATTGCCGCTGCCGCCGCAACCATTACTTTCATACTATAAGTCAGGAGTTTCCGCTTCGCTGACACTTTTTCTTTGTATACGGTAACTTTCTGTTGCTGCTCAATTTTATGTAGAATATTTTCTTCTAAATATTCCGGTGCTTTTATCATTTGCCCTTCTTCTGTTTCCCGAATCAGTGCCTCTAATGCTTCGTCACTTAAATACTCCGTTGTATCTTCTTTTCTCATATCAGCTCCGCTCCTTTCCATATAGTTTTCTAAGCATTGCCCGCGCCCGGTATATCTGTGTCTGCACGGTTTTCAAATTCTTCTGCTTTAACTCTGCTATCTCGCTGGCAGGATGTTCTTCACAGAAGTACAGCTTTGCGATTTCATCATAAGGTGGTTTCAACTGTCCGCATTTTTCCTTCAGTTCTTCCCGAACCACCTCTTCGATGCACTGCTCCTCCGGTCCTCCCGCTCTCGCCGGATGGCTTCCTAAGACTTCGTCTTCGGTAGGAACCATCCGCCTTGCCGCCTGTCTGCTGTAATCAATGCATTTATTGGAAGCAATCCTGCAAAGCCAGGCTTTTTCATTATTACCGTCGAACTCTTCTTTGTGCCGGTAGGCAGATAAAAATGTTTCCTGCGTCAAATCTTCTGCTGCAAAGTAATCTCCGGTCATCTTAACGCAAATAGAAAATACCAGATTCTGGTATTTGTGAACCATCTGCGTAAATGGTTCCTGACACATTTTTATCCACCTCCTTGTCTCTTAAGAACGTTCTCATAATATATAACGAGTATCTTTTTCTATTGTCTTCAATTTTTTCAAAAAATCAATATTTTTTTAATTTATTCTATCCGGAATCCATTCTATTGACTTTTCTTTTCCGTGAAACTATAATCACTGTGGTTATCATAAATGATAGAGCAATTGCCAATACATCTAATATACGAGGGATTTAAATGATAGAAAAGAAGAAAAACTCCATTGATATGACACATGGAGCTTTATGGAATAAAATTTTGATTTTTGCGCTGCCGCTGGCTGCCAGCAGTATCTTACAGCAGCTTTTTAACTCTGTCGATACCGCTGTCGTCGGCAACTTTGCCAGCAGCCAGGCTTTAGCTGCCGTGGGAAGCAACAGTTCCCTGATTGCTTTGATGATTAACCTTTTTATCGGTATCTCACTGGGTTCGAATGTTATTATTTCCCGATATATCGGTCAGGGTGTCCATAAGAATATCAAAGCAGCCATTCACACTGCCATTGTGGTGGCTCTGGCCGGCGGCATTTTCCTGCTGGTTTTGGGACAGTTTATTGCAAGACCGGTTCTGGTGCTGATGGGAACACCGGATGATGTCATTGACCTTGCAGTCTTATACCTTCGGATTTACTTCCTTGGTATGCCATTCATTCTGTTATATGACTTCTGTTCCTCGATTCTCCGGAGTACCGGAGACAGCAGACGGCCGCTTTACGCACTGATTGCAGCCGGTGTTATCAATACCGGGCTGAATCTTATTCTGGTCATTGCCTTCCACCTTGGCGTATCCGGTGTTGCTATCGCTACCGTGGTTTCGAATATTGTAAGCTCCGGAATCCTGATTTACATCCTGCTGCATGAGGATGATCCGATTCGTTTAGAGCCAAAGGCACTTGCCATCTCCTGGCATGAATTAAAGAAAATTCTTGTCATCGGCGTTCCTGCCGGATTGCAGGGTATGGTCTTTTCTATTGCCAATGTCTGCATCCAGAGCACCATTAACAGCTTCGGCTCTGATGCTGTCGCCGGTTCTGCCGCAGCGTTAAACTTTGAATATTTTTCCTATTTTGTGGTAAATGCTTTTGCCCAGACTACTGTTACTTTCACCAGCCAGAATTACGGTGCCGGTGAATATGACCGCTGCAAAAAGGTATTCCGTTTAAATATGATATTTTCCCTTATCTTCTGCGGACTCCTTTCCGGTGTCTTCATCTTAGGACGGGGCTTCTTCCTGCACCTTTACAGCAACGACCCGGAGGTACTTACCTTTGCCGTCCAGCGTCTGTTAATTGCAACAACCTTAGAGCTTTTGACTTCTACCTATGAAATCAGCGGAGGCGCCATGCGTGGACTGGGACATTCCCTGTCGCCTGCACTGATTACCGTTTTCGGTTCCTGTGTCCTACGGCTCATCTGGGTATCTACCGTCTGCCGGTATTTCCATGAGTTCTGGGTAGTTATGATTATCTATCCGATTTCCTGGGTGCTGACCGGAAGCATGATGCTCCTTGCCTATTACCTGCTGCGCAGGAAGTTATTCCGAAAAAGTGCAGTATAGAAAATCTGTCGCATGATTGAAATGTTTGCTAAAATGAAACCCCGGAAGCAGATGATTCTTCCAAAGAATGAATCTTTCTGTTTCCGGGGTATTTTTATGGAGCCAACTTTAAAGTACTCCTTTTTCTAAATTTTCTTCATAAATGTAATACACGGTCTTTGATTTCCTGGGTTCTTCCCTGATTCCAGAACTGGGTTCCGATATAACCACAGGTACGTCTTGCCACGTTCATCTTATCCTGGTCACGATTACCACAGCTTGGGCATTCCCACACCAGCTTGCCGTATTTGTCTGTAACAATTTTAATCTCGCCATTGTAACCACATTCCATACAATAATCACTCTTGGTATTCAGTTCTGCATACATAATATGGTCATAAATATAACGGATGACAGACAGTACCGCTTCAATATTATCCTGCATATCCGGCACTTCCACATAGCTGATTGCGCCGCCCGGGGAAAGCTCCTGGAACTTTGCTTCAAAACCAAGCTTCTTGAATGCGTCAATATGCTCTGTCACATGAACATGATAGCTGTTGGTAATATAACTCTTATCCGTAACGCCCGGAATAATTCCGAAACGCTTCTGTAAACATTTTGCAAATTTATAGGTCGTAGACTCAAGCGGTGTCCCATATACACTGAAAGCAATATTTGTCTCTGTCTTCCACTTATCGCAGGCATCATTTAAATGCTGCATCACTGCCAGTGCAAATGGTGTTGCTTCCGGATTAGTATGGGATTTACCGGTCATATAACGGGTACATTCACACAATCCTGCATAGCCTAAAGAAATAGTGGAATAGCCGCCATATAAAAGCTTGTCTATGGTCTCGCCCTTCTTAAGACGGGCCAGTGCACCATACTGCCAGAGAATCGGTGCCACATCTGAAGGTGTTCCCTTCAGGCGGTTATGTCTTGCCATCAATGCCCGATAGCATAATTCCAGACGCTCATCGAAGATTTCCCAGAAACGGGTCATATCTCCGCCAGAGGAACATGCAATATCCACCAGATTCAGTGTTACGACACCCTGATTGAACCGTCCGTAATATTTCGGCTTTCCTTCTTCATCCTTGTATACGCTTAAGAAAGAACGACAGCCCATACATGGATAGCAGTTGCCCTCTTTCAGCTGTTTCATGATTTTTTCTGAAATATAATCCGGTACCAGACGCTTTGCGGTACATTTTGCAGCCAGCTCTGTCAGATAATAATACTTGGAATCCGGCTCAACATTATCCTCTTCCAGCACATAAATCAGCTTTGGAAATGCCGGTGTAATGTAGATGCCCTGCTCATTTTTCACACCAAGAATTCTCTGCTTTAAGACTTCTTCAATAATCGCTGCAAGGTCGTCTCTTACCTGTCCTTCCGGTACTTCATCAATATACATAAAGACTGTTACAAACGGAGCCTGTCCATTGGTGGTCATCAGTGTGATAACCTGATACTGAATCATCTGGACACCGCGCTTGATTTCGTCTTTTACACGAATCTCTGCTACTTTATTAATCTGTTCTTCTATTAATTCCAGTCCTGCCGCTTCAAATTCTGCTGCTACCTGACGCCGGAATTTCTGACGGCTCACATTGACAAACGGAGCTAAATGTGCCAGTGAAATACTCTGTCCACCATACTGTGAACTTGCAATCTGAGCAATACTCTGGGTCGCAATATTGCAGGCGGTCTCAAAGCTCTTTGGCTTATCAATCATAGTCTCACTGATTACCGTACCATTCTGTAGCATATCCTCTAAATTAACCAGACAGCAGTTATGCATATGCTGTGCAAAATAATCGGAATCGTGGAAATGTATAATGCCCTGCTCATGGGCTTCTACAATATCCTGTGGCAGCAGGAAACGCTTGGTAATATCCTTGCTGACTTCTCCTGCCATATAATCACGCTGCACACTGCTTACGGTCGGATTCTTGTTACTGTTTTCCTGTTTTACTTCCTCATTCTTGCAGGCAAGCAGAGTTAAAATCTGGTCATCTGTAGAATTGGTTTTTCTTACCAGGGCACGTTTATAGCGGTAAGTAATATAATTTCTGGCTACCGTATACGCACGCTGATTCATAATCAGGTTCTCCACCAGATCCTGAATCTCTTCTACCGTTAATGCACGGTTCATGGTGTTACATGCCTTCTCCACATTCTCACCAATGGCATTAATCTGTGCTTCTGTCATACGCTCGCTGTCTACCACACTTTCGTTGGCTTTGCGCACAGCCGCCAGAATCTTCTCCTTATCAAATATAACTTCTGTCCCACTTCTCTTAATGATTTTCATATTCGCACCCCTATTCAAAATAATTTCCTTTTCAAACGCGTATACCATATATTGTATCAGATTAAATTATCTTTTCAAGGTATTGTACCAAATTGTTTATTCTTTTTCTAACACAAGTGCGGAAAGCGGCTCTACATCAGCCTTTGCAGAAATAATTTTTTTGCTGTCTGCGCCTGCTGTTTTATCATCCACTAAAACCTTCCAGTTTCCTTCCGGCAAATTATACAAAATCTTCTTATCATTTCCGTTGAATATTACCAAAATATTTTCCGGCAAATTCTCTGCACCTTTTCCTCTTAAAAGATATGCCACAACATTTTCCGGTGTGTCCGATAAGAAGCAGAGATTCTGTGCCATTTCCGCTTCACTCTGCATGCGGAATACTGGATGGGCTTTCCGTAATGCCATCAGCCCCTTATAGTAAGCAATCATATCCGGATATTCATGTATATTGTCCCATTTGATACTGTTTACCGCATCCGGCATATTATAGCTGTTTTCTGCAAAACCTTTTCCATCCGGCAGTGGTTTACTGCGGAGGAATTCTTCGCCCGCCTGGATAAAAGGCACACCCTGGGAAGTAAATACAATAGCTGCACACAACCGGTTCATGGCTTTCTTCTTTTCTTCCGATGCCTCCGGGCAGGATGCGGATAATTTATCCCATACGGTATAATTATCGTGACAGGAAACATAATTGATGCTCTGTCCCGGCTCTGCCGCCCACGGCTTACTACCATAGGCATCATAATCTACCTGTGGATGCGCCACTGCTCCTGCAATGCCATAACGCAATGCATTTTCCAGATGGGTACCACCATTGACAAATCCCAGATGGTCATCATAAAATACACTTCCTTTTATGGTATCGCGGATATCATCACTGAACATACCGATTCCCGGCATCTTTTTTGCGCCGGCTTTAAATGCACGTTTTTCCTCTGCCAGCGAAGACGGACCACCATTCCATCCCTCTCCATAAAGATAAATATCCGGACGGATTTCTTTTAAACGCTCCGCAATGACATTCATCGTATCAATATCCAGAACACCCATCAGATCAAAACGGAATCCGTCAATATGATATTCTTTCGTCCAGTAAATCAGGGAATCCACAATCAGCTTCTGTACCATCGGACGGTCACTTGCCACTTCATTGCCACAGCCGGAACCATTGGTATATCCGGTCTCATCACTTCTATAATAATAACCAGGCACAATCTTCTGAAGGTTGGAATCATCTCTGCGGTAGGTATGGTTAAAAACCACATCCATAATCACACCGATTCCTCTGCTGTGTAATGCCTGTACCATCTGCTTCATTTCCTGGATCCGCACTGCTCCATCATATGGATTTACTGCATAAGAGCCTTCCGGGACATTATAATTATCCGGGTCATATCCCCAGTTATACTGTGCTTTCTGATTTTTTTCATCTACGGTTTCAAAATCAAATGCCGGAAGAATCTGTATATGTGTCACACCAAGGTCACTGATATAATCAAGTACCGTTGCTTCTCCGTAATGGTTCGTAGTATTTGCTTCCGTCAGTCCTAAGAACTTTCCATTATGAAATACACCGCTGGATTCATCCATCGTAAAATCCCTGACGCTGCCTTCGTAGATAATCGCATCTGTGATATGTGCCGGATTCCGGTATTCATCCAGTTCAAAGCCCTGTGGATTTGTCTTTGCCAGATTGATAACCATACCACGCTGTCCGTTTACTCCTGCCGCTTTTGTATACGGATCTACCGCCTCCTGTTTCTCCCCATGATTTACCACAGTATAAGTATAGTAGATTCCGTTGCAGTCTCCCTGTCTTTCAAAGGTAAAAATCCCCTTTTGGGATTTCTTCATGGCACACTGCTCGATGAGATTATCTCCCTCGCCCTCTTTATAAAGGTTCAGCTTCACAGCTTCTGCCTCCGGTGCCCAGACCTTAAATCTCGTCATTTTTGGCGTGTATACAGCTCCTAAATCATTCCCTTCGTATACCTCATAATCAAAATTCTGCATAATTGTTCCCTTTCCCTTATTGCCTTTATAAAACACAAAAAGCATCCGCCAATGCACGGATGCTTTCCTCTTGCAACTGGCTGTCATTTCAAAGACCCTATAGCTTTGCGTCACAGGTTTTCACCTGCTTTGCTGATACATAACCCCTATTATAATGGTGGCACAATTATAAGTCAATGACTCCAGCTGCTTATTCTATTTCTCTCTTTTAGTCGTGAGATTCACAAATGTGAATTTATAATCCCAATTCTTTTTTTATTTGAGCGATTGCTTCTCTTTCATCAAAGTGATATTTTACACCTTTGATTTCCTGATAATCCTCATGTCCTTTTCCAAGGAGTACGATCATATCGCCTTTCTTTGCATTTTCAATACAATATTTGATTGCTGCCTTACGGTCATCGATTTCGATATATTTTCCGTTACTCTTTGCAAGACCAATCTTAATATCGTTGTTGATGTCGCGAATCTCTTCATCTCTTGGGTTATCACAGGTCAACACACTTAAGTCTGCCAGTTCTCCTGTTACTTCTCCCATGTCATAACGGCGCAGTTTGGAACGGTTTCCACCACCGCCATAGACACAGATTAAACGCTTCGGATGATACTCCTTTAATGTGGTAAGCACGCTTCTTGTGCTGACTTCATTATGGGCATAATCAATGATTACTGTAAAATCTTTGGATACCGGAACTAATTCTACACGGCCTCTGACTTTTACTTTATCCAGTCCACGTAAAATTGCCTCATCGGAAATTCCTGCCAGATGACAGGTCAGCATGGTTACAAGGGAATTGTATACAGAAAAGCTGCCCGGAATATGAACCACTGCATAAACATTCATACAGCCCGTAGTCGTAAAGTGCATTCCAATCTGTCCCTCTTCATCCAGATAGCCAATGGCCCCTGCCATCAGGTCTGCATCTTTCTTACAGGAAAAAGTATGAAGCTTGCAGGTATGATTTTTGATAATTCCGTCTACATGTTCATCATCTGCATTTACAATTCCTACTTTGCACTGGCGGAATAAGAGACTCTTGCATTCCTGATATTCTTCGAAGCTTGCATGCTCGTTTGGTCCGATATGGTCCGGTGATAAATTAGTAAAGATTCCATAATCAAATACAATTCCTGCCACACGGTGCATCTTAAGTCCCTGGGAAGATACTTCCATTACTACATATTCACAGCCGGCATCTACCATGGCACGAAACATCTTATGTAATTCATAAGATTCCGGTGTGGTATTCTTTGCAGGAAGTTTCTCCTCTCCGATCAGGGCACCGATGGTTCCAATCAGTCCGACTTTCTTACCAGCTTCTTCTAAAACGCTCTTTATCATATAAGTAGTAGTGGTTTTTCCCTTGGTTCCGGTCAGCCCAATGGTAGTAAGTTCTCTGTCCGGATGTCCAAAGAAAGCGGCTGACATAATTGCCAGGGCATAACGGGCATCCTCCACCTGAAGAACAGTACAGCTCTCCGGGATATCAGCTTCTACCGCATGCTCTACCACAAGGGCGGTAGCACCTTTCTTTACGGCATCTTCAATAAAGTCATGACCATCTACAACCGCTCCTACCATACAGACAAATACGGTATCTTTTTCTACTTTTCTGGAATCATAAATAATATCGCTGATTTCTTTCTCTATCTCTCCCTGAAGGCAGGTATAGGTTAACTCTTCACATATTTTTGCTAATTTCATACTTCTCTCCTAATGTATTATTTCGCTGTTCCGATAATGTGGCTTGCATCAATTTCTGATTCAAATACCGTATGGGAAGGTCCGGTCATAAACATATGTCCACTTTCTTCATCCCATTCAATATAAAGAGGTCCGCCAATCTGCTCGACGGTTACTTTCCGGTCTAAGCGTCCGGTTAATACGCCGGCTACCACTGCAGTACAGCATCCGGTTCCGCATCCGATAGTCTCTCCGGTTCCTCGTTCCCATTCCCGGATTTTTACATAATTCCTGCGGACAAATTCCACAAAGGTTACATTGGTCTTATTCGTAAAAAGCTCTGTCATATGCTCAATGGTTTTGCCATATTTTTCTACATCAAGGTCTGCCACACTGTCTACATACATGGCACAATGCGGGTTACCCCAGGATACCGCCGTAATGTGAAAAGTCTTATCCAGCACCTGTACCGGCTGCTCTACAAATTCATCCAGCTTTGTGTTGACCGGAATCACTTTCGTAGACATTCTCGGTGCTCCGATATCTGCTCTGATATTGCTTACCAGACCGTCTGTTACGGTCAAATTCAAATGCTGCATGCCTCCTAAAGTTTCAATCACAAGGTCCGTCTTATCCGTCAGTCTGTGGTCATATACATATTTTCCAACGCTGCGCAATGCAT
This sequence comes from Roseburia sp., assembly GCA_050873725.1. GTDB lineage: Bacteria > Bacillota > Clostridia > Lachnospirales > Lachnospiraceae > Roseburia_C. The sequence goes on along the minus strand of JBNMJI010000016.1, from coordinate 6,347 downwards.
TTCCGCACATCTCGCCTTCTGTTCCGTCCGGGTTAAACATCCGCATCCGGAAATCCCCTTTCTCGGATGGACAAATCAATACCATTCCGTCAGAACCAATGGCAAAATGCCGGTCACTTACGAATCTCGCAAGTTCCGGCAGATTGTCAAGATGCTGGTGGATGGCATCGATGTATACATAATCATTTCCAAATGCCTGCATCTTTGTAAATTTCATTTGTTTTCTCCTTATCTTCTCTTTCCTTTATTTTTCTTAAGCATTCATTGCACGGTCTAAATCTGCAATGATATCATCAACGTTCTCAATTCCTACCGACATACGAAGGAAACAGTCTGTAATACCAAGTTTCTCTTTTACATCAAGTGGTGTATCTTCATGAGTCTGTGTGGTCGGATATGTGATTAAGGTCTCTGTTCCGCCAAGACTCTCTGCAAACATAATCATATCTACATTTTTAAGAATTTTCTTAACGGTCTCATAACTGTCTACGGTAAAGGAAATCATTCCGCCAAATCCGGTGGTCTGACGACAGGTTACTTCGTAATCCTTATGGTCTTCAAAGCCAACGTAATATACTTTCTTTACCTTCGGCTGTGTACGAAGCCACTCTGCAACCTTCTTGGCATTCGCATTATGACGGTCCATACGGACTGCAAGAGTCTTGATTCCTCTTAATACCAGCCAGCTGTCTAACGGTGCTAACTGACTTCCGTGGGATTTGATATGGATATGAATCTTCTCTGCGATTTCTTTGTTATCCTTTACTACTACAATTCCGGAAATGGTGTCGTTATGTCCCCCCAGATATTTGGTAGAACTGTGGGTTACAATGTCAGCTCCTAACTGCAACGGTTTCTGGAAATATGGTGTTAAAAATGTATTATCTACAACGGTTAATGCTCCGATGGATTTTGCGATTTCGGAAATGGCATGAATGTCTGCCACCTTCATCATCGGATTGGTCGGTGTCTCAACGAAGAACATTTTTGTATTCGGACGGATGGCTGCCTTTACTTCGTCTAATTCAGACATATCTACATAAGTGTGCTCGATTCCGTATTTTCCAAATACATCTCCAATGATACGAAAAGTTCCACCGTAAATATCATCAGAAAGGATTACATGCTCGCCCGGATTCAATAAGGAAAATACTGCCATATTTGCAGCCTGTCCGGAAGAAAATGCAAATCCCTGGATACCGCCTTCTAAGATTGCCATGGTACGCTCTAATTCCTGTCTGGTTGGATTTTCAAGACGGCTATAAGCAAATCCTGTTGTCTGTCCCAATTCCGGATGACGGAAGGTTGCTGCCTGAAAGATTGGCATGCTGACTGCGCCGGTTAATGGCTCTGTTCCTAATGCTCCATGTACTGCCTTGGATTCAAAATGTAAATCCTCTTTTGTACTGTAATCGGTATAGTTGCTGAAGTTTTTCATATTGTTACCGCCTTTCTTCGTCTTAATTACCCACCAAATTTTTTCGTTTCCAACAGAACAGCCGTCTATTGACGCACTTGTCCCGTTTTCATATATCAATCATTATACCAACATTTTATTGAAATTGATAGTAAAATAATGCTTTCCTTATTGCAAATAGTGCTTTATACTGTCCATAGATTGATTTTGTATATTAGGATGTGATTTTTATGAAAAAATATGAAAAAACCGGATATCTTCATCATGATTTTAAAATCTTTCATCTGACTGACCACGAAATGTCGGCCTATGACTTTCATTATCATGATTTTCACAAACTGCTCTTTTTCTTAAGCGGTAATGTCACTTATTGTATCGAAGGAAAATCTTACCAGCTTTCCCCGGGAGATCTGGTTCTGGTTCGTGCCGGTGAAGTCCACCGCCCAATCATTCATGACACCACACCCTATGAGCGGATGATCATTTATGTTTCCCCGGATTTTGCCGTTGCATCATCCGATAAGACTATTTCCTTAAACCAGTGTTTTCTTCCGGATGCTGCCATGCCATCCAATGTGCTGCACTTATCCGGCATGAAGGACCGGCGGCTCTTAGATACCATGACGGAGCTTGTCCATTCATTTTCTGAAGAAGGCTTTGCCAACGAAATTTACCAGAATACGCTTTTCTTAGAATTTATGATTCACTTAAACCGGGCTACCTTATCCGGCACCCTGCAATATGAAGATTCCTTTCAGGCAAATGAAAAGATTCTGTCGGTTCTAACCTATATAAATGAACATCTGACAGAAGATATTACTGTGGATTCTCTGGCAGAGCACTTTTTTACCAGCCGCTATTATCTGATGCATTCTTTCAAGGAGCAGACCGGATACACCATTGGAAATTATCTTTCTACCAAGCGGCTTCTCTTTGCCAGGGATTTAATCAGTTCCGGCACTGCAGTAACCGATGCCTGCTTCGCCTGCGGCTTTCATAATTATTCCACTTTTCTTAGAGCCTATAAGAAACAGTTTGGAAAATCCCCCCGGGAAATGATTTCATAAAGGAGTCAGCCATGTTTACCAAAGTAAAAGAATTATTTCAAAAAGAAACAGTCTGCTGCATTGCTTTCCTGCTTGCAGTTATTTCCATGTTTTTCGTTTTACCTTCGAAAAATTATATTTCTTATATTGATTTCCGGGTACTTGCACTCTTATTCTGCCTGATGGCTGTGGTTCGGGGCTTTTCTTCCATTGGCGTTTTTACCCGGCTTGGAACCATGCTTTTAAACCATGTGCATTCCCTCCGGATGCTGTCGGCACTTTTCATTTTCCTGTGCTTTTTCTTCAGTATGCTTATCACCAATGATGTTGCGCTGATTACCTTCGTGCCTTTCACCATACTGGTTCTGTCCATGGCAGATCAGAAAAAGTTTCTGATTCCGGTTATCGTTCTTGAAACCATTGCCGCAAATCTCGGCAGCATGTTAACCCCTCTCGGCAACCCGCAGAATCTTTATCTTTATACAATTTCCGGTTTATCTATCGGAAATTTTGTCCGGATTATGCTGCCATATTCTTTTGCCTCTGCTATCCTGCTGCTGATTTTTATTCTGTTTCTTCCAAAAGATACTGTTTTCACTGCAAATGCTGCCAATACCACAAATGATTCCAAGGTAACTTGTGAATCTGTAAAAGCACGTAAAAATCCCCGGATTCTTTTTGCCTCCTACCTGATACTTTTCCTTCTGTGTCTTCTGACGGTACTTCATATTCTGCCTTACCAGATTATGTTTCTTCTGGTACCCGCTGGCTTTCTGATTCTCGATTACCGCGTATTAAAGGACGTTGATTATTTCCTGCTGCTTACCTTTCTTTGTTTCTTCGTCTTTATCGGAAATATGAAGCAGATTCCTCTGGTGCACGAACTGATTTCAAAGCTTTTAGTCCACCATGAAGTTCTGATGGGCATTGGTGCCAGCCAGATTATCAGCAACGTGCCTGCTGCCATCCTGCTTTCCGGCTTCACCAATAATTATTCTGCCCTTCTGATTGGGGTAAATCTCGGTGGACTTGGCACACTCATTGCCTCTCTTGCGAGCCTTATTTCCTTTAAATTCTATGCCAATAGTGAGGGCTGTAATACAAGACGGTTCCTTGGGATTTTCACCCTTTACAATATGATTTTTCTTGGGGTTCTTTTTGTTCTTTCACTTATTCTCTGCTGATTTCACGGGCGGCTGCGAAAGAGAGAGAAACTTTACCAAAAGATATTACGGGATTCGCAGGGAAGTTATCTTTATCCGATATGAAATGCCAGCAGTTCTTAGAATGCGGTTTTAATAGCAAAAAGAAAAAACCGCATTTTAGAACTGTGGTATTTCATGACGAAAGATAATTCCCTATAAATCCCGTAATATGATTATGGTAATTCCGTCCCCCTTTCACAGCCGCCCATGAATTTTAAGCAGGAATAAGTTGACGGAACATTTTCCCCCTTATATAATAGGATGCAGATGTCTTAAGACAATATGGAAAATATTTGATACCCGAAAATATTGGAGGAAATGCTATGTGGCTTGCAGATAATTGGAAAGATTATGAAGTAATTGACTGTTCAAAAGGTGAGAAATTAGAGCGCTGGGGTGACTATATTCTGGTTCGTCCGGACCCTCAGGTTATCTGGGATACGCCACGGAAAGAAAAGGGCTGGCACAAAATGAATGCCCACTATCACCGCAGTAAAAAGGGTGGCGGCGAATGGGAATTCTTTGACCTGCCACAGCAGTGGAGCATCCACTACCGCAACCTTACTTTCCAGTTAAAGCCTTTCAGCTTCAAACACACCGGACTTTTCCCGGAGCAGGCTGCTAACTGGGACTGGTTCTCTGAACTTATCAAAAAAGCAGGAAGACCAATTAAAGTCTTAAATCTTTTTGCCTATACCGGCGGTGCTACAATTGCTGCCGCCGCAGCAGGCGCATCCGTTACCCATGTAGATGCTTCAAAGGGTATGGTTACCTGGGCAAAGGAAAATGCAGTTTCTTCCGGTCTTGCGGATGCACCAATCCGCTGGATTGTAGATGACTGTGTGAAATTCGTAGAACGTGAAATCCGTCGTGGCAATCACTACGACGCCATCATTATGGACCCGCCATCTTACGGCAGAGGTCCGAAAGGTGAAATCTGGAAAATCGAAGAATCCATCCATCCGCTGGTAAAACTCTGTGCACAGCTTCTGGTAGACAAGCCTTTGTTCTTCCTGATTAACTCCTATACCACAGGCTTACAGCCGGCAGTTCTCTCCTACCTTATCGGAACTGAATTAAAACGGTTCCCGGGAAAAGTAACTGCTGATGAAATCGGACTTCCGGTCAGTTCCAACGGACTTACACTTCCTTGTGGAGCTTCCGGACGGTTCGAGGGAATTTAACTATGAGAAACACGCTTTGCAAGTTTCTCGCGTAAAGCATGAAAAAAGCTGCCGATTGGCAGCTTTTTTATATCCTATTTTCTTATGTCAAATCCTCTTAATACTCTTCATGTCCAATAAATTTACACTTGGCAATATATCCGCCACACCAGATGGCTCCGGCTACTGTTGCTGACAACAGACACTTGAATGCAGCCAGTGCGATGGTTCCGATAGCAAGATTTCCTGCAAGGTATGCGGAAATTACTCCCTGTATTGGTTTACATAACATAAGCCAGCCTCCCACATAAAGGGCAAGCAGTGTTCCGATTAAAGAACAGAGCGTTCCTGCCATCAGCCGCAGTGTTTTATGGCTAATCTGTGTTTCCTCTGCCTGTTTTGTAACTTCTTTCATTCTAATTTCCCTCTTCTCTAACATATCCATTGGCATCTCTGCCGTCTAAACTTCCCAGATGAAAATTTACATTTCCATGTCAAATATACAATTTTTTTGTCGAAAATTCAAGTGATTTTCTGTTACAATCTGTTGTATCTGCGCCTTTCTTACTTTATAATAGTAGCACAATAAACGGAAATTTTGTTTTCAGGAGTGACTCTATTATATGAAAGGATCAAAAAAACTGCAACAGCTATTGGCTGTTATCTTTATTTTTACGATTTTATTATGTAGCTGTGGAAAAGCAGATCATACACTTTCCACCCAACAGGATGAGAATCTGCCGACTATTGTAGTAGGCTGTGATAATTACCCGCCGTTTAGCTACATCGATACGGACGGGAAACCAACCGGACTGGACACAGAGCTGGCAACGGAAGCATTTCGCAGAATGGGTTATCATGCTGAATTCGTTACCATCGACTGGGAAAATAAACAGGAGCTTTTAGAGGATGGCTCCATTGACTGCATCTGGTGCTGTTTCAGTATGGACGGCAGAACCGACCAGTATCGCTGGGCAGGTCCATATATGCTTAGCCGGCAGGTCGTAGCTGTAAATCCGGACAGTGATATCTATACTCTGCAGCAACTGGAAAATAAAATTGTGGCTGTGCAGACCACCACCAAACCGGAAGAACTTTTTCTGACGTCGGATGCCAATGCGGATATTCCAAAAGTCAAAAGTCTTTTTTCCATGCAGAATCGTGAACTTATTTATCCGATGTTAAGCAAAGGCTATGTCGATGCTATTGCTGCACACGAAACTTCTCTTCTGCAATATATGAACGACTATCATGTAGAATACCGGATTCTGGATGAACCACTCCTTACCGTGGGGCTGGGCGTTGCCTTCTCCTTAGAGGATAACCGGGGGCTGGAGCAGGAACTTTCCTCCACCCTGGAAGAAATGCGAAAAGATGGAACCTCAGAAAAAATCATCGGAAAATACTTAGCAAATCCAAGTACTTATCTGGAGGTGGAAGATTATGAAGTCAAATAAGGCAAAATCCTCCCGGCTTCGTTTTTTCTGGCCGTTTTCCATTCTCCTTGGTATCCTGC
>JBNMJI010000015.1:0-16197 GCA_050873725.1 Roseburia sp. | reverse complement strand
GTCCAAAGGATTTATTCTCTGAACTGGAAGGAGTTGCATCTTCTAATGCTGATACATCAGTAAATTTCATTTCTGCTTTACAGCCTGTCCTCAATGTAATCCCTCCTTATGCTGTCTTATATGGTTTCTTAGATGTCATTTTCCAAGACAACCCTTTATACTGTGCGCCTGTGCCAAGCACCTTCTCCACCTCATCCTTAATGGAAGAAAAGTAGCCGTAGAAATCAAACTGCTTTGATGCATCCGGTAAGGATACATGGTGGAAACGATTAGAACAGTCTGAAATATGCTCTATCAGACTGTCATACAGGCTTGCATCTTCAATCGTACCAATTGATATTTCATAATTCTTATAAAGACCGATAGTCTCTATTTTGATATCTCCATCTTCTGTCCTCTCTGCATATTTTTCCAGGAAGTCCATTGTCCGGGATATTTTTACAAAGGGGATATCATATGTAATTCCATCAATCACAAGACCTTGTGTATATACTGTCATACTTGATTATCCCCCTTATCCTGTTACTAATCTGACACCGATTCTCTGTGATTCTGCATTAAAATAAGGTAATTCACATTTTGCGAATGCTTTACCATCTACTTCCATCACAAGTGTTGTCGGTGTGTTATATGTTGGCATTCTGGAAGCCAGTTTTCCTGCCAGTTCATCCATCCAGCCGGTATTGTTCTCCAATGGTAAGACTGCTTCTCTTCCGGCTTCTCCGATTTGCGCCAGCGTAGCACCGGTTGTAATACCGCCATTAGCCAGTCTTGGAAGTTTGAATTCTCCAATCTCCTTGATGTTGAATCCAAATGTTTTACCACCTAAAAGCGGTACCCAGTCAGGGACATCAAACTTAAGCTTATTCAATGCTCCTATCATTCCGTTTAATCCACCAATAACACCATTTACCATTGATTCAAAACCGCCAAGAATAAAGTTAATTGGTGTCTTTACAATTTTTCCAATCAAATCCATAATTCCACCAAATACATCTTTAATTCCATTCCATGCACTTTTCCAATCTCCGGAAAAAACTCCTTTGATAAACTTAATAATTCCAGAAAAGATTTTTGTCACAGAATTCCAAATACCTTTTATATAGGAAAAAAAGCCGCCAAAGATAGATTTTATTCCATCGAACGCAGAGGACCATGCCTTTGAAAATACATTCTTCAAAAAGTTACCAAATTCTTGAAACTTCTTTGTAACAGCTCCCCATACTGCTTTTGCCTGTTCACATATAGAATCCCAGTTTTTATAAAGTAAAATGCCTATTGCTATTACTGCTGCAATAGCTGCAGTAATTAACACAAGTGGCCAATTTATTGCTGTAATAACTGCTGCCAAAACAACACCTGCCGCAGAAGCAGCAGTACTTACGGCAGTAAATACCGTTGTTGCCACGTTATAAATGGCAAGTGCAGCACTTACAAGACCTATTGCTATTGCCAATCCCTCAAGAATTGCCATTGCCACCTGGTTTTCTGCAATCCAGCTCAGGGCATCTCCGATTCCATTTAAAACACTGACGATCACACCGCCAGTAAACTCAGCAATTGGTGCCAATATACTGTCCCAAAACCACTGCAACATAGGTTGTGCATCTGTTATTACTTGATTCACAAAATCTACAGCTCCAGCAACCGCATTTAAGAATCCCGGCAACACTTCCGAGATTGTCCATGCAGCAAGCGGTATTAAAACATTTTCTAAGAACCACTGCAATCCACTACCGACAGTATCTGAAAATGGTAATAATGATTCTCCCAAGCCATCCAATGCTTCCCGTAAGCCATCAAAATTAACACCGTCGAAAATATCCAACTCATCGAGAAAAGCTACTACCATATCACACATTCCTTGGATTCCTGCAATAACAGTGTCCCCAATTAAATCCCATGATATTGCTGAAAAAGCACCATTAATTCCATCTGCCAATCCAGTACCTAACTCTTTAAAATTGAATGTGGTAAGGAATGTATAGACAAATAGCAATGCTGTCATAAGACCATTACCTATTGTTGTTCCAATAAGATTCCAGTCCAGACCGGAAACGAATCCGTTCAGACCATTTGCAAGATTAGTCGCAAAATTAGCAGCCTGTGTCTGAATAAATCCCCAGTCAATAGCTGACAATGCTTCATTCAATTTCTGTGCTACAAGGGAACCAACACCATACCAGTCCCCACTATCAATAGCGTTCTTGAACTGCTCCGCCCAGTCAGACACTACTCCAACATCTGCCTGTTCAAATCCGCTTCCATCTGCTCCACTGGAGGAAGAACCGCCACCACTTCCAGATGCATCATTCTTCTGTAACACATCCAAATCATCAAATCCAGCAAGACTTCCTTTTGCATTGTCCGCAGATTTTCCTACATTATTTAAAGATGCAGCATAATTCTTATTCTGCTTAATAGCCTGTGTATAGGTCTTTTTCCCACCGAGGATTGCAAAGAATCTCGATACGGCATTAGCAGCCGCGCTTATCCAGTCAATCAGTTTTACCAGATATGGAATAACTGCACTGATAATCGGTGCAAAGGCTACTGCCAGACTGTTCTTAAGCATTCCGGTAGAAGATACCAGCGCAGACATATTTTTATTGTATTCTTTCGAATATACTGCCAAATTCTGCAACCCGCTCTTAAGGAATTCCACACCCTTTGACATTGCCTGGAATACGGCCATACTAAGAACCATCTGACGCATGGTTTTTAAAAGATTAGAAAATCCACCGGAAGTTTTATTCGCTCCTGAACGTAAATTTTTTAATTTAGAAAGAACTCCACCTATGGAATTCTTTATCTTCTTTAATCCATTTACACCTTTCTTTACACCATCACTAACTTTGCTAACAACACCACCAAGCACTTCTTTCATCTGCTGTAACTTTCCAAGCAGCCCATCCGGCGCATTTCCTGTTTCTTTTGTCTTAAGAGCCAATTCCTCTGATTTTTTATTTAATACAGCCATATCAGCATTGGCATTTTGGAGGTCCTGCTGCAACTTCTGATAAGCATCTGTATTCACAGAATTAGTAAATGCATCACCGGAATTCTTCATTTCATCCATCTTGGCAGATATACCAAATACTTTTTCTTCTGCATCTGCAATCTTATTATTCAAAGTATCCCATGCGTTTCCAGAAGAGATACCAGCAGCTTCCCATTGATTCTGTTCTGCAATCAATGCCTGCATTTCGGACTGTGCTTTCTCAAGTTCAGCTTCCAATGCCTTAAAGGAATCTGTTTTTATAGTCGGTGCTTCCATACTCTTCATCTTCTGAGTGATTGCATCAATCTTTTGTGCGGTCTTATTCATGCGATTCTGCAAAGACATCAACTGGCTTGTAGCATCTTTTGTATCAATTTTTGTATTTATCCTGATTTCACCATCGTAATTACTGCTTCAGCATCACCCCTCTCGGAAGAAATCCAGTGCTTCACCGGTTTCCTCTTTTTTACGTTTCATTTTCTCTCGCAGTGCATCGACTTCATCAATCTTTTGCTTTTCTGCATCTGTATAAACACGCTTCTTTTCTTTTTTCTCTTCCAAGCCATAAATGTACTGGGCATTTCGGATAGACTCTCGCTCTTCCTTGGACATTTTGCTTTTCAGTTTCTTCCGGCGAATATCCACCACCTGCAAAAATGAGGATTGTCGTTGCGGCATATTCCAAAGCATTCCCATAAATTCCCACCAATGCAGATCTGTTTCATTCAGATTGATACCATATATCTGCCGGAAGTCGGCATATATTCTCCACTGGTCATTATTAAAATCCATCAGCCGCCTTTTATCACGTTCCTTAGGACTTCTATCATGACACCAGCCATTCAGAAACCATTCTAAACATTCCTGCACCTGCTTTTTCGGTGGAACTTCACTTGGAAAAAGAAGATTTGCAATGACATCTGCCTTTTCAAAATCTTCCAGTTCATCATCTTCAAAGACAAGATATATCTGTATTCCAATCTGGAACCAATAATTTATAGGATATCCGTTCCATTCTGTTGGTAACGGGTCCAGTAACACATTATTCATGTCTACTTTCCTTAAACTCCTGAATCAATTCATCCTTCGTCTTGGTATGCTTTCCACGTTTTCCGGCATTATACTTATTCTGTGTTCTCTTGATACGTTCTCCGTATGCCTTTTCCATGATTGGCACAAGGCTGTCCACCAGTTCTGCAAGGGCAATTTCATCCGGTACAAAATCCGGATTCAGTTCATAATTCTCCCGGAATACCTTTCTGCAGAAGTTTTCTCCAAATACCTTATCCAGTTCCTCCATAATTTTCTGGGAAGTCATTACATGGACATTGATATATGCCATTAACTGAGCCGGATTAACATCATCCTCGGTATCCTTGAACTTCTGTTTTACCTCTTCCATTTCTTTTTTTGCTGATTCTGACATCTTATCGATATTCTCATACAGATGTACGAAACGAGAAAAAACAGTAATGTCATTACAGTCCAATACCAGTAAATCATCCTGCTTATTCACACTAATCTCTAATAAGTTCGTTGCTCTTTCTAATCTCTCCATAATTATCCTTTCAACAAGGGCAGCCATAAAGACTGCCCATATATTTTCTATTCACTTGCTTTTGGTGCCCAGGTGTAGCCACTTTCTGTAATAGTGATTTCACCTAATTCTACTTCACCATTACCCTGAATCTGAATTGCAGAGGTAAGGATTCCGCCACCCTCTCCACCAGTAGATGATGGTGCAATAATAACAGGAATTCTGATACAATCACCTTTTCCACCGGTAATATCAGATTTGTAGAAACGGAAGTAATACGTCTCACAATCCTTTCCGGTTGGGAATGTTTTGAATCCATTATCAATAGCTTTCTGGAAGTCATCATTCAGATACTCTCTCTCTGGGGACATGGAGAATTCATATCCCTTTAATGTAGATGCTTTTGTTTTCATATTCACATACTGCGTACTCTCTACATCAGGACCCCAGTCTTCTGTAAGCTCTGTAAATCCGTCACCCATCTCTACAATCTTCGCTGATTTTCCACCAAGCCAAGAACCAATATCGATAAGTGACACCATATTTGTTCTATCTTCTGCCATTTTTCTGTCATCCTTTCTTGAAATATAATAAATTGAATCCACACTGGAAAACGGAAGCACCGCTTTCATCTTTTCCAGATAGGATAGTTGTCGTTGTTCTCTCTATCTTCCGGATAGTTCTTCCTTCCGAAAGTGACGGATATTCCATACTTTCTAACCATTCCGCTAATCCCTCAAGACTGCGTCTCTTAACAATTACTGCCTTATTTGTAGTCGGACTGCATTTAAAACATACTGAAAAAGGAAACTGTGCTTCAAACGAGCCGGAAACATACTGCTTTGTTATAACTGCCCCGGATAATGGAAATATTCCTATGCTTTCTGACTCCTTAAGGTCATCTAAACATATCTTATTCTGTGTTACCGGAACGTCCGGATATGCCGCAACGATACGAAGTACCGCTTCTGCAATATTATCCTGCTCTGCTATACTAAGTGCTTTCTTATTCGTATCTGCCATTATGCGCCCCCTACTTCAATATGTGGTATAAGGTTATAATCATCAACATTTGTAACCTTAAAGCAGTTATCATACTTTTCTTTCATATAGGTAAAGAAATCCTCGCATGGACTTTCCTGCAAGGTATCACCCTCTACAAAGAAATCTGCTCCGCCGGTGAATGTGAAATTACTTTCTTTTTCTGTAGACTGCTGCCATGCTTTTGGTGGCATATATTTTTTTGTGTCTTCCGGCAGTAAATCCCATCTGACATATAACTTTGCGGAATCTGCTGAATCCAGTCCGCTATTTGATATATTCGCCCCCTTGGTAACAATTAACCGTACATTCTTAAGTACAGTTGCATACCAGGTTTCCGAACCCATTAAATCATCAGATGTTTTGTTATATACGGTAACAGTTCTGTTATAGAAGATATCTCCCATCTCACACCCCCGCATATAACAGACCAGTTCCGGCTAAATACTCAACTGCCGTATCATAAATAAGCCGGTTCTGTGCCCTCTTATCACTCAATACTGCGGTAACAAGAGTTTTATTATCTCCGTAAGTGATGGATTCTCCACCGCTTGAACGTGATTTTACATTGGTTTCATCTGTTGCTGTGGCTGTCTTGGTAGCCTTATCAATCTCGCAAAGCAAATCAGCTATTGCACATACCGCTTTCTGCAATGGTTTGTTGAATTCTTCCAATGCTTCATCTGTAAGATTGTCCTGTGTAATAGACCTCAGCTTATCTTCTGCTCTTGATTCCCATTTATCGAAATCAGAGGATTCCTTTATAGAATCCCCATAATATGTCTTCTGATAGAATTCAAATGTGGTTATCATATCGGAATCCCCCTTTCTTCTTAGGCAAAATCAACCAGTAAGTCTGCATCCAGTTCTTTGATACCATAGATAATATCGAAAGAAACTTTGTCCTGTTTGTGGTCAGAATCGTAATCGAATACAACTCTGATTCCAAGACCATCGGCAGATGCAATATAAGCATTCTTATTACCCATTGGCAACTCAAGGTTACGGGTAACAAGTGCAAGACCATTTCTGTGGAATCCGAGTGCATGAGCCTTGTTTACTACAAATGCTTCTGTTGCTGCCACATTATCCGGAATATTCTGGTCTACTTTCACAGTACCTGCACCGGATGCAAGTGTTACATCCTCAGTTACGGTATACAGATAGCCATTTACAATTAACTGGTCACCTTTCTTAATGGTACTTGCTGCTGTAGTACCATCAGATACTGTAAACTGTGTTGCATTCTTCGTTCCTGCAACCTTGTAGGATTTCACAGTACCAGGTGTATCATTCTGATTTTCCGGGCAGTTCTGGGACATAAAAGTCTCACAGCTATATACCTTTCCAATCTCAGATTCCTGTAATGCTGCAGAGTCACCTTTATAGCACTGTTTTGCAAAGTTATCCAGAGTGTTATATTTATACAGAATGGTTGGCGGCAATACTAATCTTCTGTTGGCTCTTGGAGCCTTTGCCATGTCTAAAGCCTTACCAACACCTGCAATATCTGTAATAGCCGGTGTGTCTGATACAGTTGCTTTCTTATTAGCCTTGGAAATACCTACCGCTAACAAATCTGCATCAATCTGCTGTGCCATTGCCTGCATAGCCGGTGCAATAACCTGTTCAGAGAAGTCTTTAATATTTAATGTCATTTCTTTGGAACCCACATTAACAGTAATATCTCTGAATCTGTCCATTGTTACCGGTACGGAACCTTCCGCAATGTCCTGTCCTTCTGTCTGTCCGGTGAAGTTCTTAGCAACAAAGGTTGCCGGTTTTCTAACGGTGATAGTATCACCTACTTTGACGAATTCTGCGGAATAATCTCTGTGAACAAGATTTGCCATTGTAAGATTACTCTGTAAAACCATCAATGCTTCATTCGCAATAATCTGCGGTGTTAAAATTGTGTTTGGCATATTTAATCATCCTTTCCTATTTGTTCTGTTTTCTCCACTTCTTATAAGTGTCAAAATCCATTTTGTTCGGGTCACCAGTAATTGGCTCTGTGCCCTGCTGCTGGTGTGTCATGTGGTCTGTGAACTGAGCGGAATTGTCATCATCATGTTTCTGCTGCTCATCAACGAATGCCGTCGCATCTTCCTTTTTGTAAGCATCCACAAAATCATTAAATCCCACAAGCATTCCATTCTTCATTTTCAGCTTGTCTGACATAAGGTCAGATACAAATGCTTTCTTAGCACTATTGGAACTGAATTTAAGGTCTTTTACTGCTGCATCTACTGCATCTTTATAATCCCTTTCTTCCAATTTCTGCTCATATTCATTTGCTGCTGTTTCCGCTTTTTCTTTCCACTCATCACGTTCTTTAGTGATAGTTTCAAGGTCTTTTCCATCAAATCCCTTTAAAGTCTCTTCTGCGGTCTCTGCACGTTCCTTATACTGGTCACGTTCTTCCTCCACTTTTTTGACTTTCTTATCAAGTTCTGACTTGGAACATACTTCCTCGCCGATGTTCTTCTTGATGGATTCTTTCATTTCGTCTGTCAATTCCAGACCAAGTTTTTCAAGTTCTGTGATTACTTTTAACATATTCTTACCTCATTCTTTCCAAGTTGTTGCTCCGGTCAGTCCGGCACGATTGAGTTGCTATTTACTCCATAGCTGGCAATTGCACAGGCAGGATTCGAACCTGCGACCACCGAAAAAGCATTCCGGTAAGCTACCTGGCTGCTCCACTGTGCACATATAAAAAAATGAGCCGAATAACCAATTCCTTTTAAGAATTGATTACACGGCTCAAAGGCTCTATGGTAATCAGTATTTCATTTTTACACTTTTTACAGTATGCCGGGAAATTTCTTAGCTTAGTATCTTCCCGCAATTTCATAAAATGAGGATTCCCACATCTGGGACAACTATACCAAGTTATTTTCATTTCATCACCTGAGTGTATTATATCATTTAGTTATAGCAAAGTCAAAAAATATCAATTTCAAGTTATGGCTGTTACTATTTCTCGTCCATATTAAGTCTGCCTTCTCTAATTGCAGCACATAGCATAGATAATGATTCTGTATATCCAAGTACTTTCTGCTTATCAGCTTCAGATGCATCACTTTTTAAAAATGCGCTTACTTCCTCTTCCATCAAAAAAAATTCTTCCTTTGTATGTTTTTTCTCATGCATTTTTGCAATCAGCTTATCCGCTTCACTTGATTTCTCAGTAATCGTATACTTTTCATTATATTCCGCTATATCTTTTAATAATCCTTCAATATCAACCATTTCTACCACCTTTCAATCTCTCAACAAATCCAATAACCTCGTTATAATCTTCAAATGAAGCCCCGGCTTGTCTCAAACATTCATCCACTCTATTCTCCAGCCATTGATACCGTTCTGGAAGTGGAATATTGAATATTTCCTTTGCAAATTCTGCATCTGTTCCGAATGAGAATCTATTATTCAACGCTTGTAAAACAATCGTTTTATCTTCATAAGCACATGCATTTATAAGATTCTTTTCCTTGCATATTTGCTGCTTTAGCCATTCAACAGTTGCCTCTTCGATATACTCGTTTGTGCTGTATACTTCTGGCTTATAATAACTACCAGAACAAGAATGTAACATTTCATGCCATATAACTCCATCATCAACAGTATCTACAACCGAAATATTGCAGGACCACTCTTTTATTCCTAATGCATCATCATTTATCAATGAATTATTAACAATAATCTTTCCGCTCCACTTTGATGGTCTATCCGAATAATGTGTTATTTCCTTTTTTATCTGTTGTGCAATCTGTTCAAACTCTTCCTTTGTTCTTTTAGTATAGCCTGTATTTTTTGCTTTTTCCATCGGTTTTTTTATACTTCTATTTTCAAATGCTCTTGCTCTACCTCTTGCCTTTGCAGCCTGCTCCCGCTTATAGCCTGCAACCTTTAACCGGTCAGACTGCTTCTGTAAATCATTCTCTGTGCAGAATTCATTATATGCCTTATTCTGCTCTCTTAATTTATAAGCCAGCTTATCATAATCATTTTGGAGTATCTCCTTTACATCTGTTTCAGCAACTAAATCTATTTCCTGCTGTTTCATTAATAATCGTCTTTTCGTGGCTCTGATGCTCCGCTCCATAGCACGCTGTTTCTGCTGATTCTGATACAACTTACGGCTTTCTTCCGTGTCTATCGTAGACTTTCCATTTTCATCAATATATGGATTCTTCAATGACTTGTCCCACGGTTGATGCGAATGTCTACAGTTATAGCCATGCAAACCTAAGGGATTAACAACTTTTCCTGCTCCATTCTCTCCAATATCATATCCGGTCATCTCTAAAAGATTCGGATATCCCGGCTCACTTCCCCGGATTCGATATACTTTCCCCTGCCAATTCTCATGTCCGGCAAGATATGGCTGTCCAGGTTGCTGGATTCTGGCTCCTAAATGAGCAGATACCAGCACATACTCTATTCCACCCTCTAATATGTATTGATTCGTAATTTGTGCACTGGTCTGATTCATGGATGTCACCACGCAACAACGAACTGCCGCTTCTAGTGAACGGTGAGTGCCTGTCGGATATTCTACAACCATGCCCTTTTTTGCATAATTATCTAATATCTCACACACTGCACTGGAATAACTCTGTACTCCACTTGCTACTCTCATTTCCGCTTCATCTAACATCCTTGTTAGATCTACCTGTGCCTGGTTCATTGTTGTTCTGGTCAGATTATCAAGTTCCCCCTGACACTTCTGATATTCGGCATTCATAACAGCCATAACCGCTTGATTTTCCAGTGGATTAACTATATTTATCCCCATCTGATTAAATGTACTTAAATCATCATTCCATGAGGTTATAACGGCATCCTGCAAT
Source organism: Roseburia sp. (assembly GCA_050873725.1). Taxonomy (GTDB): domain Bacteria; phylum Bacillota; class Clostridia; order Lachnospirales; family Lachnospiraceae; genus Roseburia_C. Next base: position 5,759 of record JBNMJI010000015.1, on the reverse strand, counting down.
AGTTCTTTCAGTTCTCTTTTGCTTAAGCCGGTCAGCTTAGACAATTTATTCATTATCTCTGCCCGGCTCTCACCCATCTGCTCCAACTTCCAGATAAGCCTATCAGCAGTACCAGAGACAGATTGCGATTTCAAAAGCCGGTATGCTATATCCTTAAATATATAATCTTCCAACTGGCGGTATAATTCTATCATTCTATCCGCTTTGTCATTAAAATACTCTGGTTTTAACATTCTATCCCTTTCCTACTGTCCTACGAACTAAATCAATCCAATGCTTAAGGTTCTGCTCCTTTGCGTATTCAAACCAATGGTCTGTAGTGCCTGCTGCATGTTGTATTAAAGGTGTACCGGTGGGATACTTCTGTTCTCCCTTATGCGCATATGAACGTCCATCCTTTGTAAGATACAATTCCCCTTCATACTGATAGTGTGCATAAGGAGTATCCTTTTTACCCCATGATATTACACCCCCGTAAAGTCCCTCTGGATAGCGTACGCTTCCCCTCAAGGCTCCCTGCTGAAATGGTATAAGATTATTGGAATCTGTGACAACCTGCATATTCAATAGTTTCTGTGCTTCCATTGTATTTCTGTCAAAGCGTGTGGTATTTACCTTTATATTTACATTTCCAACCGTTTTATCATACTGCACACTACATCCCTACCTTATTCTTCTCCAAATAATTTCGATTCACTATCTGCTTTCATTTCCTCACCAATAGCCTTGGCATCTTCTTCTGAATAACCTTCAAATTTCACTAAGTACATCCAGAATGGTACCTTGCCATTGGTTACATACTGCCACCATCTCTTTCTATCCTCTTCTTCGTTATAAGTAATATCTCCAAAGTCATAGGATGGCACATAATTTCCTACCGGTGCAAAATTGTATAAATCTGCAAAAACAGATTGTGCATAATACAAGTCATTCAAGCATTTTTTAAGGGCATCTCTAATATCCTTAATAAGCTGTATTGTTCTTCTATCATCTGCTTCTACCTGTGTTGCCGTTACCATTCCGGTTTTCTGGTCTAAAACAAAGTATCCATTCGAATAGCCGCACTTATAACCAATTTCTGATAACAAGTGATTTATTCCAACCTGCCGGTCAGAGCTTCTAAGAGGTCTTTCGATTGCCTGATAGAAATCATCCTCTGATGTGCCTGGTACTCTCTTAACATGATGCGGAAGTTTTATGTCAGATGGTGCATTTACTTTTCTGCCCGGCTCCTGCAACATAGTTTCGCCAAGCAATTCTATATCCTGGCTATCTTTTATCTCACCGGTAAATCTGCTATATGCAATATCAAGGTCTTTCAATTCTTCCACCGCTTCGGAAAACAGAGACATTCCATAAGGACTGTCTAAGTCCAAATCATTAGCATTCGGCATTGTAAATACACCAAATAACATAGAATCAATGTTTTCTCCGTTTTTCTTTGTCAGCGTAACATCCGGCTGCAGCATGGACCATTTTGTCATAGACAAATCTATTGGTTCTCCTATCTCTGCTTCATTATTTGATATATAAGCTCTATTCTGAATCAGATAAAATGTAACATCCTCATATTCTCCGCTCTCTTCATATCTGACTTTTGCAGTTCTGAAACTATGCTGCTCTAATTTTGTATACCAATTGTCACCAGACTTATATCTGTCCTGAAAACGCATTCCAGTAATCTTTCCCATTCCATCAACTTCTGTGACTTCAAAATTTGCCGGTGTGACAATATCCACTCCATTTCCATTCGGCTTTAATACAATTGTTCCAAATGCACAGCCATATTCCACCCACTTTCTCAGATGTGGCATTACTGCGCTGTTATTCCAGTTCTCCATATAGTCCCCACGACTGCCATCGAAGCTTACCCCTATTGCAAGCGTGACAAGTCTTGCTGTTTCTGAACAAATGGATTTTGCAAACTTAATTGTCTTTATATTGTCCTCTGGATCTACCCAATCCGGTCTACCACTGTAAATATCCATCCAATACCGGATTGCTGTTTCCATTGCTCCGGAAATAATTGCAGTTGTTCCGAATTCACTCTTTGCTTCACTCTTAAACATCCTGTTCCACCATCCTTTTATCATACTTAAAAATCCCATTATGCTGTACTACCTCGCTTTCTCCATATTGGTTCATAGCTGTATCTCAAAGCATCTATGATATGGTTATTAGCATCTGGATATCCAGATATCGGATTACCATCCTTGTCCCTCTCATACTCATATTTTGATAATTCTTCATAGGCTGCCGGTGTTCTTGCCCGGTCTATAACAATGTGCCTTACCTGCAGCCACTTCATTCCATATTCGATAGAACCGGGTCCTTTTATTGATTCCCTTGCCGGAATCCCCATATCCTTATAATCATTTACAGATTTCTTTTCTGCTGAATCGCAGATAATCGGATAATCATCATATTTATGGTTCTTTATCCACTTTCCAGTCTTTTCGTTGCTCTGCTTATTCACATAATTTTCTGCAATCAGGTAGATAGTCTCTGCATTCCGGTTATAGTAAGACCTTATAAATGCGTAATGGTCTGGATACCATCCCCAGTCAACACCTTGATATATTCTGTCAAATGTGGCTATTTCTTCATCTGTAATTGTTCTGAATTCCAGATATTCAAAGACTGCACCACCGCTTCCATTTGCCTTACCCATATATTCATTCTCATAGGCTTCCGGATTGGTTTCTTTCAAATGCTCCGCTTCTTCTATGAAATCTTCGCCTAACCATTCCGGTGGAACATCCAGATATGTGCTGCGTATAACCATCATGGAATCCTTAGGTGTTGCAACATACTGATTTACCCAGCAATTCGCACTTTTTGGCGGATTAAATATCTTAATTATGTATGCACCACTACCACCACGGATTGCAGACTGCTCAATCTTACGAACTTCCTCTTCTCCACTGAACTGGTCTAATTCTTCAAAGATTAATATTCCAATAAATCCAAACGGTGGCTTAATGGACTTTATCTTTGCCGGGTCATCTGCTCCTCGGAAGAAAACCTTTTGTCCGGTTGGTTTATATGTAATTTCCAGTGGTGATAATTTAAAATCCCAGTTTTCCCTTACAAACATGGGATTCTCTGCCTGCTTATCACATCCCCATGCCATCTGTGCATATACAGAATCCCTCAGTGTATTTGCCACTTTACGAACTACCAGACAATGCATTTGTGGATTATTCATCATTATTTCATATGGGATTTCCATGCCACAGGATGATTTTGTGGAACCACGTCCACCGGGGAAAACATATTCTCTATGTCCATGCTTCCGCATATCTCTGACTGCCGGATGAAACACATCTGCAATGGTATCCAAATCAGTATGATATATTCCACGGTTCAATGCTTCTTCTCGCTGCCTTTGTATCTCTTCCTGCTCTTCCTTTATTTTTAAAGATTTTTCCAAGTCAGCACAGGCTTTTAAGATATCTCCGTTTTCCGGTGTAAATCCAAAATCATCCTTACGTTCCCCTCTGGCAATGGATGTTCTGATTCTCTGTATTTCTGCTATATTACATATTCGCTCATCATCAATCTGTTTCTGTCTCTCCGCTATATAAGCCGCTACGTGAGGTTTCTTGAGGTTATCCGCACCTGTTCTATAAGCTGTCCTCTGTGAGTATCCTGCCCTCTTTGCAGCTTCGGTCGCATTTCCTGTCTCAATATAATAATCAGCAAATGCCTTTTGTTTAATTGTTAATTCATCCTGCACTTACTCACCACCTTCATCCTCTAAATAATCAGCCGGCAATAATAACCTGTCCGTCATTAAATGCATCCTTCCATCTATATCTTCAAATAATGGCTCCGTACCGTTATAAATGATGTAATCATAGCCATCAGCAATAATGCCGTCCTGCTCTTCCAGTTCCACTTCTTCGTCCGATATTACTTCTATAGGGCATACCGATATTACTTCTCTGGTATCTTTCTTATATGTTACTATTGTCACCATTACCCACCGCCTTATATATCTCCAATAGACACATCAGGGCATCCACCTGTGATGATGTCCGTATAATTTCAAATGTCTGGTCTTTCCATTCTCCAAGTCTTTCATAATAATGGAATACCTTTGTGGATAGAGATACCATAGGAATGAACCGGTTCTGCTCTACTGAATAAAACTGACTACGATTAATACTGATTGCCAATCCTCTTTGTAATATTGCCATTTGAATCTTTTTCATCTTGCTATTGATATTCACTCTTCCACCTCATTCACAATAAAAAAAGAGCCGGATACATAGATTTCTCTACATATTCGGCTCTTGGCTCTAAGTTAATCATAACTTATTTTCATGCTTTAGTCAATTTATTATAACTACTTTGCATAAAAAGATACCGCACCCTTTTGGGATATGGTATCTTCTGGCAAGCCTCCGGATTTCAACCGGAACTTCATATTATTCCCAGACACTCAAATTCTATCGAGGTCAGATAGCGCAGTCATATAGACTATCTATTTCAGGATTGCTTAGCTAAACTAACATGGAATCTGATTGTCAATTCGTAATTGTAGCCTGGGTATGCGTTCTCACTCTTAAACTAGTTCTTACTGTTTTTAGCGTACCATATCCGCTTTACTCTGTCAATTAGTGCCTGCTCTTTTGCTGTTACATTCTTTGTTCCATATTCATCATGAAAATATCCCAAATGTGTATGCGGCAAGGTTTTGTTTCCATCTATTATATGTTCATTTCCCGTAATATCTATTTGTTTATATCGTTTGTTGCTTTTATCGTACATCGTAATAGCTTTTATTTCATTGTTATTATTAACCGTCACGTATATACGCCCTTTCGTCATTGTTTCCTGTGGTGTTTTTGCTGACTTTGCATCATTGTATCGAACAAATTTGATATTGCCACTCTCATACAGCGTTGTATACTCACTCCCATACTTCTTACCTTTATCACTAATACCACTACTTGCTCCTCTGCCGCCCATTGCTATTTACACCTCATTCCATTTATCTTTAAAGGCACTTACCTTTATAATATTTCCTTCACATTCCTTTGGCACATTGCCGTAAAAAATAATCTGTGTAGGTTGTAATCTTTTCATCATCTCCAAATACCCTTTAAGGAACATTTCTCTCTTTTCCTTACTATTCTGTGTTCCAACAGAAGATACCGCCACAACACCATGCACCGGTTCTCCATCAAAACACCAATTAAATGATTCCTCATCACTCCATCCAATTGTAGGAATCACATTAATGCCATACATTTGCCAGTATGCTCCCAACCAATGTTTTCTGTAATGGTTATATATCTGCAATGCCTTTGGGAAATCCGTATACAAGCTAAAATCCGGTGTTAATACATATTTAAACCGCTGTAGCATATCTGCGTATCTATCTGGAGCCGTCCATACTCTGGTAAATTGGTAATCGTCCAGAAAGAAATGTACTGCCTTGCTCTCTGGCTTCTTCGCACTCTTAGCATAATTAAAGCCAATAAATTCTGCACTATCAAATTCTGTCGGCTCTATTTTAGGTATATTAAATTTTCCTGTACCTTCGAATAACATTCGCTGCACATTTTCATAATTTCTCTGTGATTTGTAACTCAACCTATTTCCTCTCTACTTATATTCTCCACAAAAAAAGCACCATGCCTATGCACAGCACTTTTTAATCTTCTTTTATTGGGGAGTAGGCACCCTTTCGAGTGCCCATGAGTTATGAAGTTCCGGAAAGGTCTTTTTCCCTTTCGGCTTAATAACAT
>JBNMJI010000014.1:0-17052 GCA_050873725.1 Roseburia sp. | reverse complement strand
TCCTATTATATGCATTATATTACAAATGGAAAGGCAGAAGGAAGAAAAGCCACAGGAGTTGTAAATATTACAGATGGTGTGACAGTGTATAATGGAGTAGACTATTCCGCAGTGTATAACTACAGCTATTATTTGAGCAAATATTCGGATGTGGCTGGAAAATATAAGAATGATGATATTGGAGCATTGGAACAGTTTGTTAAATATGGAATGCCAGAAGCTCGTCAGGGTAGCAGCAATTTTAATGTACTTTCTTATTACTATCAGTATCCTGATCTTCGAAATGTATATGGAAAGAATAACTGGCCATCCTATTATATGCACTATATTCAATCAGGAAAGAAGGAAGGCAGGGCAGGTACTGGTACCACAGCCTTACAAGGTGGAGTGACAGTATACAATGGGATAGATTATTCTGCAGTATATAACTTTAAAGAGTATCTTTCTAAAAATTCTGATTTGAAGAATAAGTTTTCAGGGGATGATTTCGGAGCATTGGCTCATTTTGTAACATATGGAATGAAAGAAGGAAGAAAGGGAAATTATAGTTTTGATGTAAATTCTTACCGTAGCCGCTATGGAGACTTACAGAAATCGTTTGGAAATAACCTCAAGAGCTATTATATGCATTATATTCAGTCGGGGAAAAAGGAAGGAAGAAATGCATCCACCTGTATATATAATGGGGTAAATTATAGTTCAGTGTTTGATTACAGTTTTTATATGAAGTATTCTGATGTGAAGAAAGCTTTTGGCACAGATCAGGACAAAGCATTGGCACATTTTGTTGACTATGGAATGAAAGAGGGACGACAGGGTATTAAGACATTTAATGTAAATGTATATCGCCAGAATAACCCAGATTTAGTAAAGAAGTATGGAAATGATTTGTCGTCTTATTATTATCATTATATGAATTATGGAAGACGTGAAGGAAGAAAAGCTTATTAATGAAAAAATTAATTTGTAAGTAAAGAAAAAGTCTGTTGCTATTTTGGCAACAGACTTTTTCTTATACGGGTAGTTTGCGGTATTATAGCACTTTTTTTAATACAGGTAATTTTGTACTTATGAAATAAGTACAGATAGAGCAACATATTACGGCCAAATATGCATAGATGGAGTCCCGGACAAAGAATCCGATGAGATTAATGAAAAAGTAGTGGGTATAGTAAATACAAGTACTTAGTTCCCGGGCCACAATTAAATTTTTATTTGGAAAAATATTATATTTTAAAGCACAAAGAATGAGACAAGGAATAAAAAGTAAGTATGAAATAAAAAGACTACGATCATCATAGTAAGGTTTTTCATAAAGGTAATGAATTTCTGCTAACAGAAGAAACAAAGAGAAAACAGTAAGTGGGAGTAGTATTTTGTTCTTTATTTTTTGCAGTAACATAGGGTGTGCAAGCATGGCACCGAGAAACATAAGAGGAAAGCCAATGAAGAATCCATTTCTGGTACAGATGAAATGATAATTATATTTATCAATAATAGTCTGAAGATTATTATTTAAGGCTATAAAATAATAGTTGTTGCCCAAGAGCCCAAATGTATAACATAAAATGGCAGAGAGACAAAGGAAGATTTTATGTTTCCAAAATAATGTAATGATACATGCGCCAATGATACATGCAAGAGCAAACCACATAGCACCAAGAGGATAGAAGAAAATATATTTTAATACAAGAATAAAACAGGCATGTTTGTCGTATCCTGTTCTTGCATAGAGTTCTGGAAGATTGAAGAAAAGGGTTAGGAAAGACCAGAGTATCAACGGAGGAAAAAGTCGTGATACATAGGAACAAAGTTTATTGGATTTAGAAGAAGGTGTGAGCCACAATTTTTTCCCGTAATAATAACCGGATACAATAAAGAAAAAAGGAACAGCCAGACGGAAAGTCAAACTGATGAAATAGAAACGGGATTGTGGATTTACAATATAGTTAGTTAGATGAGTATGAATCCCAACAACAAAAAATGCAAAAATAAATTTTAACAGGTCAATTGTATTATCTGATTTTGTTTTCATTTGTTAAACCTCGTATAAAATATTGATGTAAAAGTAGATTTATTATACTATAGTTGAAGGAAAAGTAAAAGATATAAGATATTTTGAGAAACTTTAAAGTGAATAAATAAAGTGTTACAATAGAAAAAAGGAGTAGAAAAAGACGCAGGAGGTATCGCAATGGTCTTAGCAGTAATACCGGCTCGTGGCGGCTCAAAAGGAATACCACGGAAAAATGTTCGTTTGATGAATGGAAAACCACTTATTTATTATGCAATTCATAATGCAAAGAATTGTCCAAGCATTGATGATGTTGTAGTTTCATCCGATGATGAAGAGATTTTGAAAATAGCTTCTTCTTATGGCGTAGAGACCATGACCAGAGACAGTGAACTGGCAAAGGATGCCGTGACATTAGACCCGGTTATCTATGATGCAGTCTGCACCATGGAAAAGAAGAAAGGGATTCAGTATGATGTAGTCATTACCTTACAGGTAACATCACCGTTACTTTCTTCTGATACTCTGGACAAGGCTTTGGAAAGTTTTTTAGCTTCTTCCGATGATACTTATATCAGCGTGGTAAATAAGCCGCATTTATCCTGGACGAAAAAGGACGGCTGCTATGTGCCAAATTATGAGAAACGTCTGAACCGTCAGCAGTTACCACCGAACTATCTTGAAACAGGAGCATTTCTGATTACAAGAAGAGAATGTATGGAGGTAAACAGCCGCATTGGAAAGAAGGTTTCTGTCTATGAGATGCCGGAGCGTGAAGCAGTGGATATCGATGCAGCTTCCGACTGGGTATTGTGTGAGCATGAATTGAAAAAGAAACGGATTATTCTTCGGGCAGACGGATACAAAGAGCTTGGAATGGGACACATTTATCACTGCTTGACACTGGCATATAATCTGACCGGACAGGAGATTCTCTTTGTGACAAAAGAGCAGCACGAACCGGGACTTAAGAAACTGCAGGAAGCAAATATGCCAGTACATACCATTAAGAGTGATGAAGAATTTATAGAATTCGTACAGGAATGGAAGCCGGACGTAGTAGTACACGACTGCCTGAATACCGAAGCGGATTATATCAAAGAATTAAAGAAATATGTGAAACGTGTCGTAACAATAGAAGACCTTGGCGAGGGCGCAGATTATGCAGATGCAGTGATTAATGCGCTGTATGAGGACCATACCAGAGGAGATAATTATTACTGGGGAGCCAATTATGTATGTCTCCGGGATGAATTTTTCTGTGCCACACCATCCGTATTTCATGAGCGGGTGCAGAATGTAGTGGTTATCTTTGGTGGAACAGACCCATCGAACTTTACGAAGAGAATCTATGAGATGGCAAAACGGATACATAAGGATTATCCAGAGATTAAATTCCATTTTGCACTGGGCGTAGGTTATGACCAGAAAGCAAATCAGATTGAGACAGATGAGGCGGCAGGCATCTATGTAGAGCAGAATTTAAAACACATCAGCGACCTTTTTGGTAAGGCAGACCTGGCATTTACTTCCCAGGGCAGAACCGTCTATGAGCTTGCCGTTATGGGTGTACCTGCTGTGGTAATGGCGCAGAATGAGCGTGAGATGAAGCATACCTTTGCACAGATGAATAACGTTTTTTTGAACTTGGGACTGGGGAGAAATGTAGCGGATGAAACAGTTGATGCAACTTTCCGCTGGTTGGTTGAGACACCACAGATTCGAAAAGAGATGCAAAGCCTGATGATGCGCCATGATTTGAAATCTGGCATTAAGCGGGTGAGTGGATTGATTTTGAAAGATGAGGAGATATAATTTATGAGCAAAATTATCGAACGTGCCCTGGCACATAAAGTAGTATTGATTGCAGAAATTGGTGTAAATTATTATGATATTGCAAAGAAAATGAACATTTCCAATATGGAAGCCGCAAAGTTAATGATTAAAGAAGCAAAGGATGCCGGAATTCATGCAGTAAAATTCCAGACCTATAAAGCTGATACGCTGGCAGCAAAGGATTCTCCATCTTACTGGGATACCACGGAAGAGACAACAACATCCCAGCATGAGTTGTTCCAGAAATTTGACCAGTTTGGCGAAAAAGAATATCAGGAGCTTAAGGATTACAGTGATGAAATCGGAATTGAATTTTTATCTACTGCATTTGACATCGAATCTGCAGATTATCTCGATAAGATGATGGATGTATATAAAGTATCTTCATCCGATATGAATAACCTTCCGTTTGTGGAATATCAGGCAAAGAAGAATAAGCCAATGCTTATTTCGGTAGGAGCAGCTAATGAGGATGAGATTGACCGCATGATAGCAACAGTCCGTAAGGTAAATAACCAGCCGCTTTGCATCCTGCATTGCGTACTGGAATATCCGACTCCATATGAGCATGCCAACTTAAATAAGATAGCGAGCCTGAAAGAAAAATACAAGGATTTAATTATCGGATATTCAGACCATACGAAGCCGGATGCCTGCGCAGACGTTATTAAGACGGCATATAATCTGGGCGCAGTAGTAATAGAGAAGCATTTTACACTGGACAAGACCTTAAAAGGAAATGACCACTATCATGCAATGGATCCGGATGATGCAAGAAAGATTCTCTCTGGAATTGAATTTATTGATACTATTCGTGGCAAAGGTGATTTATGCTGTTTGGAGACAGAGCAGACTGCCAGAAAGAATGCAAGACGTTCTCTGGTAACTACCTGCGATATTGCAAAAGGAACTGTAATTACAAGGGAAATGCTGACCTTCAAGAGACCGGGAACCGGAATTTCTCCGGAGCGGATGGAAGAAATTATCGGATGCACACTGAAGGTGGATGTGGCAGAGGATACGATTTTAATGGATGAAATGTTAGAATAGGAAAAAATGAATTAGAAATATTTTTTGAAACATTAGTAGAAAAAGAATGTCAGGGCTGTTGCACAGGCTGATGGAATCAGCGGTGTAACAGCCTTTTCCCATTTTGTTGCCAGGCATCCGTAAGAAGCTGCCGGTGACAGGTTCTGTATGTGAAAAAATTCTTAAGATTTTCATAATGACCAAGGGTTTTCTTTAAAGTAGATTCATATCGTGTTACAATACAAATAGTTGGAACAGTTAGAAGGATATGGAGAAAATGCCTATGAAAAAAAGATGGAAACGACAGCTCGCATTGGGACTGGCAGTTGTAACGATATGGACAAGTGGAAACGTAGAATATTCCTATGCGGGACAGAAGGAATGCGAAGCTTCGGCAATCAGTACAGAGAAGCAGACCGATGCAGAACAGAAAATCAACCTTGATAAAGTGACTTATCTGGTGGAGAAAAGTGCATATGCACCGGTTTTTAATGCGGCATACTATGCAAAGAGCAATCCGGATTTAAAAGCAGCATTTGGAAATGATGAAAATGCACTTTTTCAACATTTTTTAGATTATGGAATGTCAGAAGGAAGGCGGGCAAGCGCAGAATTTGATGTGCAATCCTATAGAAATGCATATGCAGACTTACGTCAGGCCTTTGGAAATAATTTAAAGAGTTATTATCTGCATTATATCAACAGCGGAAAGAAAGAAGGAAGAATTGCAACCGGAGTAACTACGTTGCAGAATCCGGTTACAGTGTATCAGGGCGTAAACTATTCTGCTATATATAATTATAAATATTATATCAGTAAAAATCCGGATGTTGCAAAAGCGTTTCCAAATGATGATATCAGTGTGTTGAGTCATTTTGTAAATAGTGGAATGTCAGAAGGAAGACGGAGTATAAAGAGTTTTGATGTAACATCTTATCGGAATGCGTATGCAGATTTACGCCAGGCATTTGGAAATGATTTAAAGAGCTATTATCTGCATTATCTGAACAGTGGAAAACGTGAAGGAAGAATTGCAGTGGGAGTTACTACCTTGCGGAACCCGGTTACGGTTTATAATGGAAAAGATTATGCAGCCGTATATAACTATGATTATTATATTTCAAAATATAGTGATTTAAAGAAAGCCTTTGCAGGAGATGACAGCGCAGCAATCCGGCATTTTGTGGAGTGCGGAATGGCGGAGGGAAGACAGGCAAGCACAGATTTTATATTAGGCGTGTATAAGAGCAATTACAGTGACCTAAGAGCTGCATTTGGCAATGATAATAAGAGCTATTATCTTCATTATATTGATTGCGGTAAAAAGGAAGGTAGAAATGCGGTAACAAAGATTAGTACACCGACGAAACCAGAACCAAACCCGGATCCAAATCCAGAACCGGAAGAGCCGTCAACAACTGAGGGTAAGATTGCAGCAAAGGTTGCAAAAATCAGCAAAGATTATGGAGTAACTGTTCTGACGGGAGAGCAGGCAGGCTTCTATTGGACAGATACTTATTGTGCTGGTGAGACAGATCCGGAGACAACGCTTACCTGGATTACAATGGTGGATGAGCAGATGGCAAGGTATCCGAAGGGATTCTTTACAGACATGCAGGATGTTACCACGGTAACCATAAAGCTGGTACATAATCTAGATGCCGGAGGAGGTTCTTTTGCAGGAGTAACAAGCAGGGAGTATGGAGACCGGATGTTTATTGCACTTAATACATCCCAGTCCTCTTTAATGTCTGGCAGAACTTTCAATCATGAAATGATGCATTTGATTGATTATTATATAGAAGCAAAATCCTGGAATGCTTCCACACAGCAGTATGAATCACCATTAAAGGCAACGGAGGCAATCAAACCGGATGCAGAAGTGAACAGTACGAATAATGATTATACCACATCAGACTATAACAGAGGGTGTGAGGAACGGTATTATATATCAGCATATGCCAAGACCAATGGCAAAGAGGACAGGGCAGAAACATTCACGGATTATATGTTCCGTTCTTATAAAAAGGATTATATGATGAGTGCGGATTATCCAATTCCAAAGAAACAGAAGATTATAGCAGACTGTATCAGACAATATTTTCCATCTGCAGCAAGTCAGCCGGCAGGCAGTCTTCCATGGGAAAAGTGGTTGCCATAATCAGATAAAGTGTTAAAATAGATAGTTAGTGAAAAGAAACAAGTAGTAAAGCAGCAAAGGAGCAAAGACAAAATGAAAAAGAAATGGAGCAGAAAAGCAGCCCTTTTGCTGGCAGCAGTAACAATTCTTACCAGTCTGCCTACAGAATATCTGTATGCAGCACAAACGCAGGAAACACAGGATACTGTAACGCCAGAGGAGCAAAGCAATGAGGAAACAGTAGTAGACACAGCCCTTACAGGACAGGAGAGTGTCGCAGACACCGAGCAGGAAGAGACAGGGGCTGTAGGGGGAACAACCACTACAGAAGAAACTGCTGATGGAACAGAAACTGCCGGAGAAGCAGAAATAGAAACACAAAGTGTGGATGAACAGAACGCTGTGGCGGCAGATGTGCAGGAAGCAGAAGATTTACTGAACTATCTGGTGTTAGACAGTTCATACATAGCAGTCGGTGGCACACAGAATGTAGTTGCCAGTATCGGAGAAGATTCTTTAATCATCAGCGGCGGCAGATTACTGTATCACAGAGTATCTGATGGAGCAGCTTATGAGATGGCAGCCACAGAGATAGATGGAAATGGCCTCAGATTTTCAGAGACTTTTGCGGATGAAAGCCGTACCGGTGAATATGCATGGATGCTATCATCTATGAGAAAGATGGTCAGGAATATCAGATTAACTTATCCGATGCAGGAATGAATGTGGAATTTGGTGTCAATACAGAAGTAGAGACCAATCCGGATGCCGAAGTGGTAGATGAAGCGGATACAGATGTAGATATGGATGTAGTAAGCTTTGATGAGAATGGAAATCAGATCTCAGAAAATTCTATTACAGAAGCAATTGAAAATCAGCAACAGGAACAGTCCGCAGATGGAATTACAAAAGAGACATTTCGTAGAAATGGAAATGTCGTTGTAGTATTAGATCCTGGACATGATGGAACACATGGTGGAAGTTCGGCTAATGGATTTGTGGAAGCACAGTTAAATCTCAAAATAGCGCAGTATTGCAAGGAGGAGCTGGAACAATATCATGGAGTAACGGTATATATGACAAGAGATTCAGCATCCTGTCCAAATGGTGGAGGAAGTAATAAATCTTGCCTTCAGCGAAGAGCGGATATTGCAAGAGACATGGGAGCCAATCTTTTTGTCTCTCTTCATAATAATTATTCTAGTTCATCCAGTGCATCCGGAGCGGAGGTCTGGTATCCAAATCAGAATTATAATCCATGGACCAGCCAGGTTGGAGGTTCTGCCGCATCTAAGATACTAGAGCAGTTAACTGGTCTTGGTTTGAAAAACAGAGGAACGCAGATTAGAAGTGCAAAAGAGGACAAATATCCGGATGGATCAGCTGCAGATTATTATGCGGTAATCAGGCATTGTAAGGAATATGGCATTCCGGGAATTATTGTAGAGCATGCTTTTATGTCCAATTCATCGGATGCAGCTAATTTCCTTTCGAATGATGCAGGGTTACAGCGCCTTGGTGTGGCAGATGCAACCGGAATTGCAAATTACTTTGGATTGAAAAAAGGAATTGACTATTCTGCAGTCTTTGATGCAACCTATTATGCAGACCATAACCCGGATATCAAGGCATCAATCGGAACTGATGAAAATAAATTGTTAGATTATTTTGTGAATTATGGTATGAATGAGGGACGTCAGGCAAAAGCAGAGTTTGATGTATGGTCATATCGCAATAGATATCAGGATTTGCGTATTGCGTATGGAAATAATCTTCCATCCTATTATTTACATTATATCAACGGAGGAAAAGCAGAGGGACGAGTGGCAACAGGATGCGGTAGTCTGCAAAATCCACTTACAGTCTATAATGGCATTGATTATTCGGCAGTTTACAATTACAGTTATTATTTGAATAAATATTCTGATTTGAAGTCATATGCGAATGATGATGTGGGATTGCTGGCACAGTTTGTGAATTATGGTATAAATGAAGGATGTCAGGCAAGTGCAAACTTTGATGTTATATCATACCGCAATGCAAATTCTGATTTTCGTGCTGCCTATGGAAATGATTTGAGAAGTTACTATTTACACTATATTCAGTGTGGTCAGAAGGAAGGAAGGAAAGCCACTGGAGTATCTACACTTCAGCCACTTATGTCATTGAATGGGGTGGATTATAGTGCAGTATATGATTACAATTACTATATTTCAAAATATGCTGATGTAAAGAATGCATGTGGAAATGACGATATAGCAACATTAAAACAATTTGTTAATTATGGTATGAAAGAGGGACGTCAGGCAAATAGCAGCTTTAATGTTTATTCTTACCGGAATGAATATCCTGATTTGAGAGTTGCATTTGGCAAGGATTGGACAAAGTACTATTTGCACTATATTCAATCTGGAAAGAGTGAAGGAAGAAAAGCTACTGGCTGTAATAGTCTTAAAAATCCAATTACAACATGGAATGGAGTAGATTATGCTGCGGTTTATAATTACAGTTATTATCTTTCCCAATATTCGGATGTGAAAAATACATATGGATATGACGATGTAGAGGCATTGAAACATTTCGTAAATTATGGAATGACAGAAGGTCGCCAGGGAAATGAAGAATTTGATGTATATATATATAAAGCAAATTATTCAGATTTGGAAAGAAGTTTTGGCAATAACCTCAATTCCTATTATATGCATTACATACAGTATGGAAAAGCAGAAGGTAGAACGGGTAAAACACAGATTAATCATAGTATTATGAATACAAGTACAACAAGTATCAATCAGATGGTAAACTATTTTAATGCAAAGGCATCTTATTCAAATTATTATGCTGCTTCAGATGCACCTACCATACAGGATATGTGTAGAATTTTTTATGAAGAAAGTACACTTGAGGGAGTTGATCCGGCAGTTGCATTTTGCCAGTCCATGAAGGAAACAGGCTTTCTGACATTTCGTGGAAGGGTTCCAATAACAGCATATAATTTTGCCGGTATTGGGGCAGTAGATAATGATGCATCTGCATATGCAACATTTTCTTCGGTGAGAGAAGGTATTCGTGCACAGATTCAGCATTTGAAAGCATATGCAAGTAAAGATGCATTGAAAAATTCTTGTGTAGATCCGAGATTCAAATGGGTCACAAGAGGATGTGCGCCATATGTGGAATGGCTTGGAAGTGAACAGAACCCTACAGGCAAGGGATGGGCAACAGATGCTAATTATGGATATAGTATTATAAATGATTATATGAGAGTATTATATAAATACTAGATAATGAAATAGAATAGAAAGCCATGAAAACCGGATGGTCATTATTTGACCATCCGGTTTATTTTTGATACAATATAGAAAGCTATGATTTCTTTTAAGAACGGAGGCAACTATGGCAGAAGTAAACTTTATAGTAGAATGTATTAGATTATATGCCCGAGAGGAAAAAACATTGATTATCCGGGGATTTTTTCCAGAGAATAATCCAGAAAACCGGACTTTAAAAGTGTATCTGAATCAAAAAGAAATTCCTGTAGAATATACCATTACCAGTGGAGCAGAGGTAAGACGAAGACACTTACAATACCGGATGAATGTAGGAGAAGAAATCACTGGAAAATTATTGTTACCGGAAGAAACTGTAGTAGATTTTAAAATATGTAGTTGCCTTGGAACAGAAGAGACAGAAGTATATCATGTTAATAAAAAACAGTTCGAGAAGATGATAAATCATCTGGATGGAAATTTGGAGATGGAACGCCTGGAAGATGGACAATTTGTACTGACAGGATGGTGTGTGGCTGGAGAACAGACAAAGTGCCAGGCACAGGTAGATGGGAAAAATGTTCCGATAGATGTTCAGTGGAAATATCGAAAAGATGTTATGGATGTATTTCCTGAGTTAGAAGAAACGGTAAAATGCGGATTTGAAATTTATGTACCGGAACAAAATGGCAGAAAACTCAGTTTACATTTATATGCAAATGAAAAAGAGTCGAAATATATAGTGTCTTTGGATAAAGTGAGACATGGTGAAAGTGGGCATGATACAGTAAGCCTGTTTCAAAAAGGGATATGTTATTGGAAACAGTATGGTGTGAAACGTACAATACGTAAAATAATTAGAAAAATGCAAGGAAAAAAGGATACAGTATCATACGAGGATTTCCTGAAAAAATATGGTGTGAAGGAAGAAGAACTGGCTCGCCAGAGACAGGAAGTATTTGAAAATGGCCCATGTTTCTCGATTGCAGTTCCACTGTATCAGACAAAAGAGAAATATTTGCGGGAAATGATAGAATCGGTACAGGCACAGACTTATACCAACTGGGAACTTTGCCTTGCAGATGGAAGTGGCAGGGAGCACAGCCTTCAGCCTGTTGTCGAGGAATATATTGCAAAAGATAAAAGAATTAAGTATTGTCTTTTGGAAAAAAATGAGGGAATTGCCGGCAATACCAATGAAGCATTGAAAATGGCAAACGGTGATTTTGTTGTACTGACCGACCATGATGATTTACTTTCTCCGGAAGCACTGTATCAGTGTGCATAAGCGGTACAGAAGGAGCCGCAGACAGATGTGTTTTATTCGGACGAAGATAAAGTGGATATGAGTGGAAAGAAATTTTTTGAGCCACATTTTAAATCCGATTATAATATTGATTTGTTGTGTACCATGAATTATATTTGTCATCTCTTTGTTGTTCGCAAAGATGTGATGGAGCAGGCGGGGTTATTTGAAAGCTGTTATGATGGTGCGCAGGATCATGATTTTATTTTGCGCTGTACAGAAAAAGCAGAGCATATCGTGCATGTTCCGAAGGTGCTGTATCATTGGCGCTGTCATGCACAGTCAACATCCGAGAATCCGGAAAGCAAGTTATATGCCTTTGAGAATGGGTGTAAAGCGGTAAAGGCACATTATGACAGAATTGGAATTCCGGCAGAAGTGGAGCAGGGACCATTCTATGGAATGTATCGTACCCATTATCTCTGGAAGGAGCAGCCGTTAGTATCTATTTTGATTCCAAATAAGGATCATGTTGCGGATTTAAAAAAATGTATGGATTCCATTGAAGAGAAATCCACATACCGGAATTTTGAATTTATCATTGTAGAGAATAATAGTACAGAAGAAGAGACCTTTGCTTATTATAAAGAAATTGAGAAAAGGGATAATGTCAGAGTTTTATATTACAAGGAAGAGTTTAATTATTCAAGAATCAATAATTTTGGCGTAAAAGAAGCAAATGGGGAATATGTCCTGCTTCTGAATAATGATACAGAGATGATTGAACCGGACAGCATTAAGGAAATGCTGGATGTATGCATGCGTCCGGATGTGGGAATTGTGGGAGCTAAATTGATATTTGAAGATAATACCATTCAGCATGCCGGAGTTATCATTGGTTTTGGGGGTATAGCAGGACATGCCTTTATCGGACAGGACAGAGATGATAATGGATATTTTTCCAGAATCTTAAGCGTTCAGGATTTGTCAGCAGTAACTGCAGCCTGTCTTATGGTAAGAAAAAGTGTATTTCATGAAGTAGAAGGTCTGGATGAAGAATTTAAGGTGGCATTTAATGATATCGATTTCTGCCTGAAAGTAAGAAAGGCCGGTTACCTGGTGGTCTATAATCCATATGCACAGTTCTATCATTATGAATCAAAGTCCAGAGGACAGGAAGATTCTGCAGATAAAGTAGCAAGATTCCAACAGGAGATAGGGTTATTTGGAGAACACTGGGGTGATATATTAGAAAAAGGTGACCCATATTATAATCCGAATTTAACATTGGATAAAGCAGATTTTTCATTGAAAGAATAGAATTATTTCTTAAAGGGAGGGTTTGAAGTGATTGATTTCAACCAGCCGCCTTATATGGAAAAGAGTCTGGAATATATCCGTAAGGCAGTAGAAAATAAGAAAATCTGCGGAGATGGGGAATTTACCAGAAAATGCAGTCGTTGGATCGAGCAGTATACCGGTATAAAAAAGGCGTTGCTGACGACATCCTGTACCCATGCAACGGAGCTGGCAGCAATTCTTTCCGGCATTAAGCCGGGGGATGAGGTGATTATGCCGGCATATACCTTTGCGTCTACGGCAGATGCCTTTGTATTAAGAGGTGCAAAGGTGGTATTTGTAGATATACGGCCAGATACCATGAATATGGATGAAAAGCTGATAGAAAATGCAATAACAGATAAAACAAAAGCAATTGTTCCGGTACATTATGCCGGAGTGTCATGTGAAATGGATATTATTCTTGCAATTGCAAAGAAATATAATCTTCTGGTAATCGAAGATGCGGCTCAGGGTGTAATGGCTTCTTATAAGGGAAAAACACTTGGAACCATGGGTGATTACGGATGCTACAGTTTCCATGAGACGAAGAATTACAGCATGGGAGAAGGCGGAGCACTTTTAATCCGTGATGAGAAAAATGTTGAGGATGCTGAAATTGTCCGGGAGAAGGGAACCAATCGGAGTAAGTTTTTCCGGGGGCAGATTGACAAATATACCTGGGTAGGAGCAGGTTCTTCTTATCTACCAAGTGATTTGAATGCAGCATATCTATATGCACAGCTTGAGGTGGCTGAAGAGATAAACAGGAAACGTCTTGCTATCTGGAACAGTTATTGGGATGGATTTGCGAAACTTGCAGATGAAGGCAAAATTATACGACCAACAGTACCGAAAGGTTGTATACATAATGCGCATATGTTTTATCTTAAAACCAGAAATTTACAAGAGAGAAATGATTTTATTCGTTATTTAAGAGAACAGGATATACAGGCAGTTTTTCATTATATTCCACTACATACAGCACCGGCAGGACAAAAATATGGTGTATTTGCAGGGACAGACCGCTATACGACAACAGAAAGTGAAAGGCTGGTTCGCCTTCCGCTATATTATAATCTGTCTATGGAGCAGGTGGATTACATTATAGACCGGGTAAATTCTTTTTATAAAACAAGATAGTAAAAGGATGGACAGCATGGTTATTATTATTGGGGCAACAGGATTTATTGGAATGTATACGGTAGACCGCTTCTTAGAAGAAGGCTATGAGGTACTGGCGACCGGAAGAAATGAGATTATGAAGCAGGAACTGGAAGCAAAAGGTGTTACCTGTGTATCGCTGGATATTTCAAAAAAAGAAGATTTTGATAAATTACCAACAGAAGGCGTAGAGGGCGTTATTTTACTGGCGGGTCTGCTTCCGGCAAATGCACCGGTAGATATCAGTGCAGATGAGAATGCTGCAGACTATATCCGCATTAATGTGGAAGGAACCATTAATGTATTAGAGTATTGCCGGAAGAATGGCATTAAGAAAGTGATTGCTGCCAGCAGCTATGCAGATGTAAGAAATGCATGGAAAAAAGGTGTTGCCTTAAAGGAGACAGAGCCGAGAGATTTTATGTATACAGGAGATCATGCGGTATATGTAATTTCCAAGAATGCAGCCAATGATGTGATGGAATATTATAACGAACAGCATGGCATGCAGTGTGCCTCTTTCCGTTTGCCACCAGTATATGGAGTAGGACCTCATTCTGAGATTTATGTGAATGGTAAATATTATAAGACCGGAATCCAGACCTTTATTGAGAATGCAGAAGCAGGAAAAGACATTGAAATCTGGGGTGACCCACAGATTTCTAGAGACATTATTTATGTAAAGGATGTTACAAGAGCATTTGTGCTGGCGTTACGCAGTGATAAGACCTATGGTCTTTATAATATGACTTCCGGCACAGAACTTACTTTAGAGGAGCAGGTGCAGACCGTTATTGATGTATTTGGACCGGATAAGGGTTCTAAGATTGTATATCGCCCGGACAAGCCAAATAATACACCATCCTTTTTGTTTGATATGACAAAGGCGAAGGAAGATTTCGGTTTTGTACCGGAATATCTTTCTTATCGTGCGATTATGGAAGATTATAAAAAAGAATTAGAAAGCGGAAGATGGGATAAGTTCATCGCAAGCCGCCGCAAGGATAAATAAGTGCCGGGAGGATGGCAATATGAAGAAAATTGTAATTATAGGAGCGAATTCTTTTCAGAATCCGCTCATTTTAAAGGCGAAAGAGATGGGATATGAGACACATGTATTTGCATGGAAAGATGGCTCTATTGGAGAACGGACAGCAGATTATTTTTATCCCATTAGCATTGTGGAAAAGGAAGCAATCTTAGAAGAATGCCGGAAGATTCAGCCGGATGCAGTTGCAACGATAGCGTCTGATCTTGCCAATATTACCGTGCAGTATTTGGCAGAGCAGCTTGGGTTACCGCATAATTCTGACAACTGTATCTATATATCTACCAATAAATTTGCCATGCGGGAAGCTTTTTCTAAGCATGGTGTGCCTACACCGGGATTTGTCAGTGTATGTGAAGGAGATGATTACGCGAAAGCAGTATCATCTATGCAGTTCCCAATGATTGTAAAACCGACCGACCGTTCCGGAAGCCGTGGTATTATGAGGGTGGAGAGCCTTGAGGAGATTGCTCCGGCAGTAGAAGAGGCAGTGCGTAATTCCTTTGAGAAGAAGGCAATTATTGAAGAATATATTGAAGGCAATGAATATAGCTGTGAATGTATTTCTTATCAGGGCAGACATCATGTACTGGCAGTGACAAAGAAATATACCACGGGATATCCTCATTTTATTGAGACAGGACATATGGAGCCACCGGAACTTTCTGAAATCGAAATGAACCGGGTGAAGGAATTTATTCCGAAGGCACTTACAGCCCTTGAGATTGAAAATGGTGCTTCTCATTCTGAATTTAAACTGGATGCCGATGGTAATGTAAGAATCATTGAAATTGGTTCCCGTATGGGTGGAGACTGCATTGGTTCCCATCTGGTAGCATTGTCTTCCGGATATGACTTTGTCCGTATGGTAATAGAGACTGCGTTGGGAGAAGAACCGGATTTGACACCAACTCATGAGCCGATGTGTGCGGGAATCCGTTTTGTATTTACGAAGAAAGATTTGGATGTTTTGGAAGAGATTAAGAACAAAAATCCGGAACTGCTTCAGATGGTCAGTGAAATGGAACCGGTAGGAGAGCATCAGGTAGTAGACAGTGGAAGCCGTTTTGGTTATTACATTCTGGCTGGAAAAAATCAGGCAGAGATTAAGGATTGGTTGGAACGATGAGTAAAGTAGAAGGAAAGAAAAAGTGGATACTGCTGATTTTACTGCAGCTGGTAATTATGGTATATACAATGTCTAGTGTGGCAGCAAAGTTTGCAGCAGGATATAAGTTTCTGTCAGCAGGATTTATTATCTGTTATGGAATTGAAATCTGTATTCTTGGATTGTATGCCATCTTCTGGCAGCAGATTATCAAGAGAGTAGATTTATCGGTTGCCTATGCAAACCGGAGCATTGCTATTTTATGGTCTATGATCTGGGCTGCACTGATTTTCGGAGAACATATTTCGGTACAGAATATTATTGGTGTTATTTTAGTAATTGCAGGCACCATGATTGTGAATAAGGAGGGTAAAGATTGAAAATGAGAAGTAGAGGGTATCCATTACCTTAATTGCATCACAAACAAGCCATCTTACGGTGGCTGCTTTAAAAATTGAATATTGGAAATGTTGAGGTTATGCAGTTGCTGACTTGATTTTATAACCTTGATTTCGAGCCATCATGAGAGCTTGTTCTACGGTAATCTCACGATTAACAGGTGGTAAGTCGGATTTTCGATAAAGTTCTGCATTATAGTTTTCCCCGTTTTTTAGCATGTGGTATAATGCGGTAAGAAGCATTCTTGCTATTGCAAGGATTGCTTTATAGGATTAGGGTGTCAAAAGGTATATTACCTTTGATATAAATTTGTACCTTGAAAACTTAAATAGAGTAAAGTTTTAGTTGGTTGTTGAAAAATAAAAGTGAGAGTATCCACATTCTTTGATACAATGGTTTCGATGAAAAAATCATTCAAAAAGAAAGAGTACTCTCACATGAACATTGTATCACTTTTTGAC
>JBNMJI010000013.1:0-17428 GCA_050873725.1 Roseburia sp. | reverse complement strand
GGTCGGAAGTTCCAAGAAAAGCAATGGCATTCTGTGGGTGGAAATCATAGGTTTCACACAATGGTGTGTAGAGAATCTGGCGGCAGGAAATCTTTTCGTGCTGTGCAAATGCAGAGGAAATAACCGTTCCGATGCTCTTTGAGATAAATAAGATTTCATCATAATCCTGCCAGTTTACGGAAGAAAGCTGCTTTGCAGCCTGCTCATAAAGATAAGAAAAAGCCTGCTGCATTTTTCCCTTATCACCCCGGATATTTCCGGTGATATTGCTTCCGGCAAGAGAATAATCCAGTGTAAGAATGGTTTCATAACCGGCTTCGACAGCCAGCTTCCGGCTGTAATAGAGCAGAGGTTTGTCACAGTGATAACCGATGCCCGGGAAAAAGATGGCAAGTTTATTTGCGGATAAATTCATAAGAAAAAGTCCTTTCCGTTCCGGCTCCTGCAGGCGGCAGAAACCGGAGCCACATATTCTTAGAAAATATAGTAGCATAATGGGAAAAGAAATGGTAAAAAAAAGTGGAAAAACTCCCTCGAAAGTCGGAACAAACATTGACAATTCAGGGGGGAGGGGACTATACTATTATATAGATTTTAAATACCAGACAGGTTACTACAGAAAGAAAAAGGGAGACATATGATAACAGGGAATTATCATATGTTTTCAGCGTCTTTTTGGATATTTCTGAGGGGGAAACAGATGATTCAAAAATATTATAACAGTATTCTGGAACAGGTTTTTGCACAGATTGGGAAAAAAGAGCACAATATTGTTTTAGCAAAATATAGTAATGATTTTCCGGCAAAGCAGCTGAAAATATCAGAAGAGATAACAAAGAGCAGTAAGGTTCATTTTGCAACCCACGAATTTCGTTCAGAGAAATTATCCGGGGCATATGAGCCTTTCTTGGATTTGATTTTAGAACTATTTGAGAAGCAGAAGGATATTACCTTTGACGAATTTATGGACAAGTGTAATGTCTATTCCCTGCAGCGCCCGATTATCACAGCATACCGGGAGACCGGAAAATGTATCCGAAAAGAGAGCTTATTGTATACAGAAGTTGACTACGAGCGGGAGCGTATGCGGGATGCCATTGTGGCAATGCTTATTGAAATTTCCAAGACACAGCCATTTATGCTGTGGATTAACCGCATGCAGTTTGCCGGAAAGGGAACCATAGAATTAATCTATGAACTGTTAAAGGCGGAACATACAGAGAATATCGGTATCGTTCTCGGCATGAATGAGCAGCAGCGTCTGCCGGAATATATTCTTCCGGTCTGGGAGAGTGTTACCGAGGAATTAGAGAATAATGTATCCGTATTCCGTATTGGAAATGCCGGAGAAGCAATCGATAAGAAGGATATTGATATTACTGCAGAGAGCATTGTAGATAATATTAAGACTTTAAAAAATATTGTATTTTTCATGGACTTTGAGCACGCACTTTTCTATCTGGAGAAGTTAGACCGCAGAATCAAGTTCGAGAACTTTACTGCTTCCGATGAACTGAAATACGAAATCTGGCAGTACTATGCATACATATCCGTTTATATGCGTGATTTGCCAAAGGCTCTGGAAATGAGCGAAAGTATCTTACAGCTTGCTGAGAAGAAAAAGAGCCGTAAGATGCGTTTTTATGGCTATTATATCCGTTCTGTCATTTATATGTATCAGTCAAAACTGCAGGAAGCCATGGAGAATGCGGCAATCGCAAAAGAGATTGCAATCGAAGGCGGCATGGAGCGTGCCCAGTTTGAGGCAGAGCTGGTAGAGATACAGGCGAAGATGGCAGGCTGGAATAACATTTTCTTCTGCGCACAGAACGTGGAAGTCAGTGATGCCATGATTGAAAAATTAATGAAATATAACTACCGGAATCATCTGGCATATATCTATGTATATGCTTATGACAATAAGCCGGAGATTGTAGCAAAGGCATACTATTCCGAATCCCAGCTGATTTATTTCAGCAAAGGAATCAAGCTGGCAACGGAAATTGGTAATACACAGCTTGTTTATAATGCATATCAGAAGAATATTATGCTGGCATCCACCAATGGCATGTATCCGATTGCATTGCTGTATTCCGTAAGAACTTTTGAGACATTGGAGAATAAACATTCTGTAGAATGTGGACGTATTTTCTCCGGAATCGGTTATACCTTAACCGCATTAAACCAGAATGACCTGGCAAAGCGTTATTTCCAGAAGGCAGTAGAAATCTTATACGATCTGGAACTGCCGGAGGATATTGCCGAAGTATATTACAATATGGCAATTAACTGTATTGCAGCAGAAGAATTTAAGGAAGCCAATGAATATCTGATGCGTTGTATGAAGACCATTGAGCGTCTGCATCTTAACAGCCTTCGTGTCTGCAATTTAAGTAAATTATACGGACTGCTGGCATTGTGTAATCAGAAGCTTGGCAACCGTTTCAATTGTGAACAGTATTTAAATAACTGCAAGCAGTTCTTAAATTATATTATTGAAAAAGAAAAGATCCAGAATGATGTGGGAATCATCCATGACTATGCACGTTGTGATGATGACATGTTCCTGTATCATTTCTCAATGGCATTACTTGAGATGGATTCCGGCAACGATTCCGCAGCATTTGAGGATTTAAACTGTGCTGAGACCCATCTGGTAAGAACCGAAGGAAACCAGTTCTTCTGTTATCCGCTGTTCCGTAAAGACAGAATCCGTTTTTATGAGCAGACCGGAAGAATGGAACTTAAGAACAATGAAGAAGCTATTTTAAAACAGTATCTTGAGGATAATTCCCATTCTCTTACCGATGAGGAGATTAAGGTATTAGAGCCGTTGGAGCAGTACTTATTAGAAGAACCGCTTCATGTGGTAAATTCACAGGAGATGGAGGCACAGCTGAAACAGGAGAGCATCAACCGTGCTTATAAACAGGAACGTCGTCAGATGGACTTCTTATCCACATGGCAGAAGACCATTGATGTAACGGACGTTTCAGCAGAAGCAATGGTAGAAAATGCTATGCGTACCTTCCTGTATCACTTTAACTTAGACCGGGCATTATACATACAGTATCATGGCAGAAAGCCTACGGTACTTTATGACAATACAGAATCAAATCTTTCCGTGAAAGACCAGAAGTACTTAAAGGAAGTATTTGAAAAGGCACAGAGAGGTTTCGTGGTATCAAAAATCAGCAGTAACTATTCCGAGCATCTGAATGTTATTAAGCTGTTTGATGAAGATAATGTATGTTCTCTTGTGGCTATTCCGTTCTTTGATAATGGAAGAGTAACAAGTATCATGATTGCATACATTCTGATGAAGGATAACTGGCATTCCTCCGTCAGCCGTTATATGCTGGATGAGAGCGATATGCGAATCTATGAGCTTTTGTTCCGTGAGGTATTGTATGCGCTGAATCGACTCTATGCATATGAGAAGCTTTATGAAATGAATGCGGCATTGTATAAATCAGCAGTAACCGACCAGCTGACCGGAATCCTCAACCGAAAAGGATTCTATCAGAATATTGAAGAGATTATTGGTAAGATTAAAAAGGGCCGTATGAAGCATGACTTTGGTATTATGTTTATCGACCTGGATAATTTCAAGGGTTACAATGATACCTTTGGTCATGACGTAGGAGATTTACTCCTTAAGTCTATGGCAAATATCTTCAGTAAGGTCTGCAAAGAGAAAGGTTTTGTCACACGTTTCGGCGGTGATGAATTTATCATTTTCCTCTACACCGGAGAGAAAAAGGTCTTAGAGGATACCGCAAAGGCAATTTACAAAGAGATTAAGAAACAGAATGGATTCAAGGAACTGATCGCAAAGGAAATCGGACAGCCGGTTGAGATTGACGAGAAGAAGCTGCTTTCCTGCTCTATCGGTATCATTTCTTCCAATCAGGTGAAGAAAGCAGAAGATATTGATGAAATGATTAAAGAGGCGGATGACCTTTTGTATGCAGTAAAGGCAGAATCCAAAGGAACCTATAAGTTCTTTGAGGAAGAACAGAATTAGAAGCAAAGGAAACAGGAAAACGTATGGTAATGAAGCTTCCAGAGCACGTAAAGTTCATAATTGAAAAGCTGCAGGAAGCAGGCTTT
The DNA here is from genome assembly GCA_050873725.1 of Roseburia sp. Taxonomy (GTDB): domain Bacteria; phylum Bacillota; class Clostridia; order Lachnospirales; family Lachnospiraceae; genus Roseburia_C. Next base: position 13,315 of record JBNMJI010000013.1, on the reverse strand, counting down.
GAAGGATATGCAGTAGGAGGGTGTGTCAGAGACACCCTCCTTCAGCGTGTGCCTCAGGACTGGGATATTACCACTTCTGCCCGTCCGGAAGAAGTAAAGGCGATTTTTGAGCGTACCATCGATACGGGAATTGAGCATGGGACAGTGACCGTAATGCTGGATAAAGAAGGCTATGAGGTGACAACTTACCGGATTGATGGCGAATACGAGGATGCCAGACATCCGAAGGAAGTAACCTATACGGACAACCTTTTGGAAGATTTAAAACGCCGGGATTTTACCATTAATGCCATGGCTTACAATGAACAGCGGGGACTGGTGGATGCCTTTGATGGAGCAGGAGATTTAAAACGTGGCATCATCCGCTGTGTGGGCGAACCGGGGGAACGTTTTGGTGAGGATGCCCTCCGGATGCTTCGGGCAGTGCGTTTTGGGGCACAGCTTGGCTTTCATATAGAAGAAAAGACAGTGGAAGCAATTCAGAAACTGGCACCGACCTTGCAGAAGGTCAGTGCAGAGCGGATTCAGGTGGAACTGGTTAAGCTTCTTACTTCTGCCCATCCGGAGGAGATGCGTACTGTATACACCACAGGAATTGCAGATGTGGTGCTGCCGGAATTTTCAGTGATGATGCGTACACCGCAGAACAATCCCCATCATTGTTATACAGTAGGAGAACATACCATTGAAGTACTAAAAGGTGTAAAAGCGGATAGAGTACTACGGCTTGCAGCTTTATTTCATGATGTGGCAAAACCGGACTGCCGCACGACAGATGAAAATGGAATCGACCATTTCTATGAGCATCCGCAGGTGGGAGCAAAGAAAACGAAGGCAATTTTGAGGAGATTAAAATTCGACAATGCAACCATTGATATGGTCTGTCGTCTGGTGGCAATCCATGATATCAACCCGGCACTGACACCGAAGTCAGTGCGAAAGGTGATACAGAAGGCAGGGCTTGAGTGCTATCCGGTTATCTTTGAGTTAAAGAAAGCAGATATTTTAGCCCAGAGTGACTATCAGAGAGCAGAAAAGCTTCATGCATTGGAAGAATATCATAAGATTTATGATAAAATAATCGAAGATGCAGACTGCCTGACATTAAAAGACCTTGCACTTAACGGACGGGATTTAATGGAACTTGGTGTGAAGCCGGGACCACAGATAGGAAGCATTTTGACGAAGCTTTTGGATGTGGTGATTGAAGAACCGGAAAAGAATACAAAAGAATATCTGACAGGTTATACTTTAAAGAACCTCTTCATATGATAGAAAGACGCATAAAGATTTATGCGAATTCGTCGTATGGAGGGGTTTTTGTGTATAATTTATCGAGCCAGTTGTTAGAACAGTATCCGTTTGAGGTAACCGCCGTCCAGAAAGGAAGAGGAACCTATATCTGCACGACATCAGAGGATGGAAAAGTCATGATTGGACCCTTTCGCGGGTCAAAAGGCAGAGCGGAAGCTTTAGAACATATTTTACTTCGCCTGAAAGAAAATGGAATAGAAGCAGATGAAATCATACATACAAAAGAGGGAGAAATCTTAGTCCAGGAAGTGGATGAAACCTGGTACTATGCCAGAAAATATATAGAAGGCAGGGAGTGCGAGACCAGGAGCCGGGATGATGTACTTGCGGCGGTAGAAGAACTGGCAAAGCTGCATCTTGCCCTGCAGCAGGTGGAAGATGAGAACTTAAAAAGCGGCGGACAGGATTATGCCATGGAAGTATTCCGGCATAACAGAGAGCTTAAAAAAGTACGAAATTATATCCACGGAAAGCATAAAAAGAATGAATTTGAAATGATATTTATGCGCAATTATGAGGCTTTTTTGAATCAGGCACTGGATGTGGAGCGGCGGCTGATGAAGCAGAATCAGGGGAAAGCACAGAACCAGACCGGGCAGGAAACATCTATGTACGGAATCTGCCATGGGGACTTTAACCAGCATAATGTATTATTTGCCCGTGGCAGAATTATAATCACAAATTTTGAACAGGCACATTATGACGTGCTGGTAGGAGATCTGGCACATTTCTTACGGAAGCTGATGGAAAAACATAATTTTAATATCGGGCTGGCAACGGATATGCTGGCAGCATACGAAAAAAGACGAAAATTAGCACCGGAAGAATGGGAGCAGCTTTATGTAAGAATGGCATATCCGCAGAAGTTCTGGAAAGTGGCAAATCATTACTTCAATGCCAATAAAGCATGGGTGTCCGGACGGGATATTGAGAAGCTGAACCGGGTCATCGAACAGGAAGAAATTCGCCAGCAGTTTTTAAGAATGTTATTTTATTTTGTGCAATAATCATGTATAATCAAGTACAGGCAATTGCCGGAAGAGAAAGAGGATACAGGAGAAAAAGAGGTGCAAAATGAAGCAATCAGGAAAGCACTGGCTGTTTGCATTGGTTATTTTCACAATACTTGTAGGCTTAAGTGGTTGTGGAAAAAAAGACGATGGGCCTGTCAGCATGAAAGGCTATGCATCAGGCATTGAGACAGCAACGGAGGAAGAGACACAGGTAGAGGAAAGAAGCCTGTATACAGTAAGTGGTGTTGATACAACACTTTCAACAATGACATTTCTGAATATTGACACGGGACGCTATGAACAGTATTCTTATACAGACGGAACAATTTTTAAAGACAGACATGGAAGTCTGATTTCGGCAGCATCCATGGTACCGGGAAAAGTAGTTACTTTAACACTCCGGGACAAAGATTTGATATTAGATAAGGTGGAGCAGTCGGCAGATGCATGGGAGATGGATGACATTGGAAAATTCTCTTATGATGAGGAAAATCAGATTTTTACCATAGGAAGTACAAAGTATTCTTATAATGAAGAGTTACAGATATTTTCCGGGGATACTGCCATAGAGCTGTCTGAGATAACCGGGCAGGATACCCTTCGGATACAGGGCATTGACCGGAAAGTATTATCCGTATCCGTCACAACAGGACATGGAGTTATCCAGCTTGTGAATACACAGGCGTTAGAGGGCGGCTGGTTAAGCCTGAACCATAAGAGTTATTATAAGATAACGGAAAATATGCAGTTAGAGGTGCCGGAAGGAACCTATGAATTAACCGTTGCCGGCAATGGCTACGGCGGTTCGACAGAGGTTGCCGTAACAAGGGATGAACAGACTTCGGTGGATGTAGATTCCATAAAAGGTGAGGATCCGAAATACTGTACTTTAACCTTTGCAGTTGATGTTGCGGGCGCTTTGATGTATATTGATGGTAGTCAGGTTGATTATACACAGCCGTTACAGTTACAGTATGGCATTCATTCCATACAGATTACTGCGGATGGCTATGATACCTGGTCGAAGCGGTTATATGTAAATTCACCGGAAGCACAGATAGAGATTGCACTGTCGGGGGATGATACGGGCAGTACAGAGGCAGAGTCGACGGAAGCAGCTGCCGGAAATGAAGAAGACACAACTGTGGAGCATAAGCATTCAGACAGTACATCAGGTTCAAACAGTACCACAGGCTCTACCGGTTCAACAACTTCAGGAAGTTCATCGAGCGACTCTGATGCATACAGGAAGGCATTAAGTGAAATTATTGATACATTAACCAGTAACAGTAATTCTTCGACAAATACCTTAAATCAGGTAATTAACAGTCTGACTAATTAGTGGGAGAAAGAAAGGGCGAGACATCCGAAGAAATCTGCCGGCGGCAGTTTTTTCGGTCAACAACATAAATGAAAAGTAGGAGGAAATCAGGAATGGGTTACAAGGAAACTTACGAAGCATGGCTTGAGGGAGCATATTTTGATGAAGCAACCAAGGCAGAACTTCAGGCAATCAAAGACAATGACAAGGAAATTGAAGATCGTTTCTATAAAGATCTTGAGTTTGGTACAGCAGGATTACGTGGGGTGATTGGTGCAGGTACCAACCGCATGAACATCTATACCGTTCGTAAAGCAACACAGGGTCTTGCAAATTATATTTTAAAGGTAAATGCACAGGATAAAGGTGTGGCAATTGCCTTCGATTCCAGACATATGTCACCGGAATTTGCAGATGAGTCCGCACTTTGCCTTGCAGCAAACGGAATCAAAGCATATGTATTTGAGTCATTAAGACCAACACCGGAATTATCCTATGCAGTTCGTAAATTAGGATGTACTGCCGGAATTAATATTACAGCAAGCCACAACCCGCCAGAATACAACGGATACAAGGTATACTGGGAGGACGGCGCGCAGATTACACCACCTCATGATACCGGAATCATGGATGAAGTAAAGAAAGTAACCGATTACAGCACAGTTAAGACCATGTCCTTAGAGGATGCCAAGGCAGCAGGTCTTTACGAGACCATCGGTGCAGCAATCGATGATGCTTATATTGCAGAGCTTAAGAAGCTTGTGGTACATCAGGATGCCATTGATGCAGTAGGCAAAGACCTTAAGATTGTATACACACCATTACATGGAACAGGAAATATTCCGGTTCGCCGTGTGTTAAAAGAACTTGGCTTTGAAAATGTTTATGTTGTTCCAGAACAGGAACTTCCGGACGGAGATTTCCCAACTGTAAGTTATCCAAACCCGGAGGCAGAGGAAGCATTTGCATTAGGACTTGCATTAGGCAAGAAAGTAGATGCAGATTTAATTCTTGCAACTGACCCGGATGCAGACCGTCTTGGTGTATATGTAAAGGATTCTAAAACCGGAGAATATCATTCCTTAACCGGAAATATGTCCGGCTGCCTGATTGGTGATTATATCATCGGACAGAAGAAAGAAATCAACGGCTCCCTGCCGGCAGATGGTGCATTTATCAAATCCATCGTATCTACCAATATGGCAGATGCCATTGCAAAATACTATGGTATTCAGTTAATCGAAGTATTAACTGGATTCAAGTTTATCGGTGGCAAAATCTTAGAGTTCGAAAAGACCGGAAAAGGAACTTATCTCTTTGGTATGGAAGAAAGCTACGGCTGCCTGACCGGAACTTATGCAAGAGATAAGGATGCAGTAGTAGCATCTATGGCTTTATGTGAAGCTGCTGCATATTACAAGACCAAGAACATGACACTTTGGGATGCAATGCTTGCCATGTATGAAAGATATGGATATTACAAAGACCATGTTGAGTCCATTACCTTAAAGGGAATCGAAGGTCTGGCTAAGATTCAGGAAATCATGGATACACTGCGCAGTGAGACTTTAACTGAAATCGGCGGCTATAAAGTAGAAAAAGTACGTGATTACAAGAAAGATACCATTACAGACCTTGCTACCGGAGCAGTAACAGCAACCGGACTTCCAAGCTCTAACGTACTTTACTATGAATTAAACGATGCTGCATGGTTCTGTGTAAGACCATCCGGAACCGAGCCAAAGGTAAAATTCTACATCGGTGTAAAAGGTTCTTCCATGGAAGAAGCAGAGCAGAAATATGAAGTTCTTGGAAAGGCAGTTTTGGACAAAATCAACAAAATGTTATAGACCAAATTGTATGCCCTAATTTACCGTATTTTCCTTGACAAATAAAGGAAAAACAAGTATAAATATATTCGTAGGTAATCTTGGAGAGTGTAGACCTCAAGAAGAATTATAAAATCCAGAGGAGGAATTTTAACATGAACAAAGCAGAATTAGTATCAGCTATGGCTGACAAAACAGCTTTATCTAAAAAAGATGCAGAGGCAGCTTTAAAGGCTTTCACTGATATCGTAGCTGAAGAATTAAAAAAAGGTGAGAAAATCCAGTTAGTTGGATTCGGAACTTTCGAAGTATCTGAAAGAGCTGAAAGAACAGGAAGAAACCCACAGAGCGGTAAAGAGATGGTTATTCCAGCTTCTAAAGCACCTAAATTCAAAGCAGGAAAAGCTTTAAAAGATTTAATCAATAAATAAGTTGATAAAGTGATTCTGATTAGAGGTGTAACGAAAGTAGAAATCTGCTTTTGCTACACCTTTTTTTATTGAAATTCGAATGAGAAAAGAATTTTCTATCATTCTATATGCATGAAGACACAGAAACGGAAACTGTTTTTGTGAAACCAGAATGCTGTAATTGCAGCCCTGATTTTTCCTTTTGTTAATTGAGCCTGTCTTTCCAATGTTTGACAAAATGCGGTGGGTGTTCGCCTGCATGCGGATACATAAACGAGACGGTTAGGGTGGCTTGCATTCTGCATAGCAACCGGCAACGCTGACACAGGGATGTGTCAGCGAGGCGCAATTGGAGCAGGAATGTGACTTTGCGCCGGTTGCCAGAATAACCATTTTCTTTAAGCAGAATGCTTAGCCACCCTTGCTGGCGAGTGGTCGTATCCGCAGCAGACGGACAACCGCCGCATTCCGTCAAAGCAAGCGGAAAGACAGCCTTACATCAAGGAAAAATCAGGGCAGAAATTACAACGCATTCTGATTAGATACAAAAGCCAGTTTCCGTTTCTTTACTTCATGGAACATAGAAGGATGGACAATGCTCCTTCGAATTTCAAAAAGAAAGAAGGTAAGCAAATGAGATTAGACAAATATTTGAAAGTAACCCGCCTGATTAAGCGCAGAACCGTTGCCAACGAAGCCTGTGATGCCGGACGTGTCACCGTAAATGGCAAACCGGCGAAAGCATCTGTAAATGTAAAAGTAGGCGACATCATCGAAATCATGTTTGGTCAGAAGACGGTGAAAGTAGAAGTGGTTGCAATCGCAGATACCACCAAGAAAGAAGAAGCAGGAGAATTATTCCGCTATCTGTAAAAGTGTAAAAACGCATAAAAAGAGAAACAGTCTCATATATTTTGAAAAGGACTAACTTTAGGGTAAAGGAGTATGAGGCTGAATGGAAGAATTGAAAACAGCAAAAGCACATAAAGTATTGCTGGCAAACCGGAAAAGTGCAAACTTCAGCGGAGTGCTGGATGTGCTTTCTTTTGATGTAAATGAGATTTTACTGGAAACAGAACAGGGAATGCTTCTGATAAAGGGAAATGACCTTCATGTAAACCGTCTGTCCTTAGAACAGGGGGAAGTGGATGTCACAGGAAAAATTGATGGCTTAACCTATTCAGATGTAGAAAACTATCACAAAGGTGGCGGAGAATCCTTCTTAGGCAGGTTATTTAAATGATAGAAATCAGCCCGGAAATTTCCGGTGAAGCACTGCGGTTTCTTCGGTTCATGCTGGCGGGGATATTGTTAATCTTAGCCTTTGACCTGCTTCGGATTCTGCGCAGGCTGATACCTCATAGAACCGGGATGGTTGCAGTGGAGGATATGCTATACTGCATCGGCAGTGCTATATTTATATTTATTATGCTCTGCCGGGAAAATGACGGAGCAATCAGAGGCTTTTGTATGCTGGGCATGAGTGTGGGGATGTTATTATGCAATTATGCCATCAGTCCCTGGCTGGTAAAGGGAATTGTAAAAGTACTTAAGAAAATACTTCAGATTGTGGGAAAACCATTGCGGGCAGTATTTCGCATGGTGGCAGTTCCTATGCGTTTCCTGAGGGGGAAAACCAGAAGATTATTACGAAAATTACAAAAAGCGTTGAAAAAAATCCGTAAAACCAGTAGAATGGTAGTATGTAAACTATAGATGTGGAAATGAGTATGACCAATAGTCGAAGAAAAAGAAAACAGAAACGAAACGGAAGAATCTGTATCTCTTTGATTGTAGTACTGTTTTTGATAATTATGTCAGTTCAAATAGTAAAACTGTATCAAAAAGATCAGGGGGACAGAGAAAGAATAAATACGTTGACTGATGCATATGAAGATGAAACTGAGCGTCGCGACCAGTTGAAGGATTACGAAGAATATACAAAGGATCCGAAGTATATCGAAGACCAGGCGAAGAGCAAGCTGGGGCTGACCCATGACAATGAGATTATCTTCAAGGAAGACAAGAAGTAGAACAACTTCGAAAACACAAAGACCATAGAAAAACTTAAAATAGACAAACCATTCCGCTTTTTGCCGAAAACTTTTTTGAAATGAGACAACGGTTTGACAAAGATTTCGGACAAACATTTCTATAATAGCTTCTGCTGTCGCAAATGACAGGAGAAGGAGGAACAATGGAAATGAAGAAATTGAGAACGAAACAGGCGGTAATATGTTTTATAGGGGTAGCAGTGTGTAAATTAGGATTTGCAGGCTGCTACCCTTTTATCCCGGCATATTTTGCAGCGGCTTATCTGGAACGGGGCGGACGGCTGCTGCTGGGAATCGGAATGTTTCTTGGAATGGCATTTATGCTGCCGCTGACACTGATGACAAAATATGTAATGACACTGCTGGTAACCATGGTGATTATCAAGCTGGCGGAATGGGTAAATAAGGGCTGTTATACCTGGATAGCTGCCTTTGGCGCAGGCTGTTCGGCAACCTTATTATCTGTATTTGGAGAAATGCTGAACGTAAGAGACGGAATGCGGACGGAAATGGCAGTCTTAGAAGGAGTATTTATATTTGCAGCCACCATGGTATTAAGCCGTATCATACATAGTTTCCTGGAGTTCACATTTGTGAATCAACCGATACCGGAGATAAAGAGTAATGAAGAAGAAAAACTGCTGACCTACGCAAAGTCCTTTCAGAGCCTTTCGGATATATTCGGGCGGATGAATTTGGAACATACCAGTTTTTCGGCGGAAGAAATGGGCAGAATGCAAAATGAGATAACCGGGAAAATGTGTGTCTCCTGCGACCAGTGCGCCCTCTGCTGGGAAAAGGATGACAGCCCTATGTACGGCTATCTGTCGGCGTTGCTGCAATCCATCCGGGAAGCGGGAAAGACGAACCGCGACATTGAAAAGAAAATGGAAGAATACTGCCCCTATATGCAGGAAATGACGGCAGAGGCTCTTCGGATATTTGAAAAAGCGTCTTTAAATATGGCATGGTACAACCGGCTGGTGGAAAATAGAGAGGTCATAGCCGAGCAGCTGGATGCCATGGCATATATCATGGAGGACTGCGCGAAGAAGCAGAAAAATATTACAGAAGAGTGCCGGGCAAGTCTGCAGGACATAGCTTACCGGGCAAGGGAGCGGGGCATAAGAGTGATTGATGAGCAGCTCTGGGAAAAGGAAAACGGCCGCTGGCAGCTGGTGATGAAAGTCATGGTAAAAGATGGCTGTGTTACCACAAGAGAGCTGACGAAGGCGGTAGCCGGAGCACTGAACCGGCGCATGATTCCGGAGAAGGATACCAAGACGCTGATTGGAAAAGGCATCAATCTCTATACCTATGAAGAAGAGCCACGGTTTCAGGCAATTTATGGTGTAGCCCGGATGGTAAAGGATGGAGCAGCGGTTTCCGGGGATAACTTTTCCTTTTTGGAGCCGGAAAGTGGAAAAATGGTCATGTGCTTATCCGATGGCATGGGCTCCGGAAGCCTTGCCTGCAAGGAAAGCGAGATGGTCATTGAACTGGTGGAAAAATTTTCGGAGGCGGGCTTTGATGTGGAAACGGCAGTCCGCATGATGAATTCCGCCATGGTGATGAAGGGGCAGGATGACTTGTTTTCCACAGTGGACATCAGTGAACTGGATTTATATGACGGAACCTGCCGATTTTATAAAATCGGAGCGGCGGCAACCTTTATCCGGAGAAATGGTGTGGTGGAATGCCTTATTTCTACCAGCCTTCCGGTGGGTGTGTCCTATAAGCTGGATATGGAAAAGAGCGAAAAGGACTTATACAACGGAGATTTTCTTGTCATGGTATCGGATGGTGTGCTAGAATATTTACATGTGCCGAATCCGGAAGAGACCATGCAGGAAATCATTGAAAGCATTGAGACCAATAATGCAACGATTCTTGCAAAACGCATTTTAGAGCGGGTGTTACTTTTTACCGGAGGAAAGGCAGCAGACGATATGACGGTGCTTGCCACCGCAATTTGGGAGAAATAATATGATTCCTGGTGTAGAATCTTTTCTGGAACAATATCATATGATTGAGCAGTCGGATGTAGTGGTTGCCGGAGTGTCCGGTGGCGCAGATTCCGTATGCCTGTTGCTGCATCTGCTGGAATTAAAAGAAAAACTTTCCTTTACGCTGGCGGCAGTCCATGTGCAGCATGGAATCCGGGGCGAAGAAAGCCTTAAGGATGCGGCATTTGTAGAGGAACTTTGCCGGCGGTATCAGGTGCAGCTTTTCCGTTATGATTATGATGTACCGGAATATGCAAGGCAGCATGGCTATTCCAAAGAAGAGGCAGGAAGAAATTTACGATACGAAAGCTTTCATAAAGCGTTAGAAGAATTAGGTGCGCCGGAAGGCAAAATTGTAGTTGCCCATAACCGCAATGACCTGGCAGAGACCATGCTTTGGAATTTAGTCCGGGGAAGCGGCATGCGTGGTATGGCTGGAATTCCGCCGGTGCGGGATGGCATCATCCGTCCGCTCCTTCACACAGCAAGAGCGGAAATCGAAAACTACTTAAAAGAAAAAGGCGAAAGTTACTGCACCGATGCCACCAATGCATCCTTGGATTATACCAGAAACCGGATTCGCAATCAGGTGCTGCCGGTGTTAGAGGAACTGAATGCCGGAGTCTATGCCCATATGGAACAGCTTGGAGAAGATATCAGAAAGACACAGGACTATCTTTCTACTGTAATAGAAGAAAAAAAGGCGCAGTATGTAGTAAAAGATTTTAAAAGGCAGAAAGGTTTCCTGATGTCGGAAGACCTTTTAAAAGAGCCGGAAATCCTGTATACAAGCGTTATAAAGGAATGCATCTGTGAGGCAGCCGGAAGCAGCAAAGATATTGCAAGAACCCATGTGGAACTGGTGCAGAAGCTTTTTGCCATGCAGACGGGAAGAAGCGTGAACCTGCCTTATCAGGTGGTGGCAGAGCGGACTTATGGCGGTGTGCGTCTGCAAAAGAGTGAAAAACAACCGGAGTATGAAAGCAGAGAATCGGCAGGACTGCTTTTCAGTCAGCCTTCCGGTCAGCCGGTCAGACGAAAGGATGGTCAGTCAGTCGGACAAAAGAACGGTCAGTCAGCCGGTTGTCAGGGAATTTTAATAGAGGAGCATCCGGATTTTACCTGCCGGATTTGTAAACGAGAAGAGTTCCCGGAAGGAATTTCTAAAAAAAAGTATACGAAATGGCTGGATTATGATAAAATAAAAAATAGTCTTTTGATTCGGAACAGACAGCCGGGTGATTATTTTGTGCTGGATGAGACGGGCAGAACACAGAAGCTGAAACAGTATTTTGTAAATGAGAAGATTTTAAAAGAGCAGCGGGACATCATTCCATTGGTGGCGGACGGTGCTCATATCCTGTGGATTGTGGGATATCGGATCAGTGCATATTACAAAGTAAGCAGTACAACGAAGACGATTTTGGAAATACAATATCATGGAGGAAGAGAAGACAATGAGTGAGCAGATTCGTGTATTACTCTCAGAGGAAGAACTTGATCGTAAAATTGCTGAATTAGGAGAAAGAATTAGCAAGGATTATGAAGGTGAAAGCGTTCATTTAATCTGCATACTGAAGGGAAGTATATTCTTTACCTGTGAGCTGGCAAAGCGTATTACCGTGCCGGTAACAATTGATTTTATGTGCGTTTCCAGTTATGGCGCATCAACAGTGTCCAGTGGAAAAATCACCATAAAGAAAGATTTGGAAGAATCTATTGAAGGTAGAAATGTAATTGTCATTGAAGACATTATCGATACAGGAAGAACACTGCGTTATCTGCTGGATGACTTATCCACCAGAGGACCTAAGAGCTTAAAATTATGTGCAATGTTAGATAAGCCGGATCGCAGAGTGACAGACGTTGCAGTAGATTATACCGGATTCGAGATTCCGGATGAATTTGTAGTAGGATATGGTCTTGATTATGACCAGCGCTATCGCAATCTGCCATATATTGGCATTCTGGATTTGGGATAGGAAGGAGTTTGCGTGAAGAAATCATATAGAGGATGGGGCTTTTATATCAGCCTGATTGTAATTGTGGTTTTAGTCTGGTTCTTACTGGACGGACAGCATCTGAATCAGGATGACTATAATTATGCCCAGTTTAAACAGGAACTGGCTGACGATGAGATTAAATCTGTAGAAGTGCAGCCAAACAGAGTTTATCCAACCGGTAGACTGGATATTGTCAAAACAGATAAGTCGGAAGAGACCTTGTATGTGCTGGATGTCAGTGAGGCACAGGCACTGATGGATAAGGAGAAATTTACTTCTTATGTGGTTTATGATATTCCGGCAGAAAACTGGCTGATGAACTTATTACCGCTTTTACTTGTATTTGGAGCAATCTTTATTCTGTTTATGATTGTGATGAACAATCAGGCAGCAGGCGGTGGCGGCAGCAGCAAAATGATGAATTTTGGAAAAAGCCGTGCAAAGATGACTACCGATGAGAACCACAATGTAACGTTTGAAAATGTGGCAGGACTGCGGGAAGAAAAAGAAGAATTAGAAGAAATCGTAGATTTCTTAAAAGAGCCGAGAAAGTATACCAGACTGGGAGCAAGAATCCCGAAAGGAGTTCTTCTGGTGGGACCTCCTGGAACCGGTAAGACTTTGCTTGCCAAGGCAGTTGCCGGAGAAGCAGGCGTTCCGTTCTTCAGCATTTCCGGTTCTGATTTCGTAGAAATGTTTGTTGGTGTCGGTGCATCCCGTGTACGTGACCTTTTTGAAGATGCCAAGAAAAATGCACCTTGTATCGTATTTATCGACGAGATTGATGCAGTGGCAAGAAGAAGAGGAACCGGTATGGGCGGCGGACATGATGAACGCGAGCAGACCTTAAACCAGTTGCTGGTAGAGATGGATGGATTTGGTGTCAACGAAGGAATTATCGTAATGGCGGCAACCAACCGTGTAGATATCTTAGACCCTGCAATTATGCGTCCGGGCAGATTTGACCGTAAGGTACATGTGGGTCGTCCGGATATTGGCGGAAGAGAAGAAATCTTAAAGGTTCATGCAAAGAATAAACCGCTGGCAGAGGATGTGGATTTGAAACAGATTGCACAGACTACAGCAGGATTTACCGGAGCTGACCTTGAGAACCTTTTAAATGAGGCAGCAATTGTTGCAGCCAAGGAAAACAGAAGCTATATTATCCAGAAAGATATTAAGGAATCCTTCTTAAAGGTCGGTGTCGGTCCGGAGAAGAAGAGCCGGATTATTACCGAGAAAGAAAAGAAGATTACCGCATATCACGAATCCGGTCATGCAATTTTATTCCATGTACTTCCGGATGTGGGACCGGTATATACCGTATCTATTATTCCAACCGGTGGCGGAGCAGCAGGTTATACG
>JBNMJI010000012.1:0-18637 GCA_050873725.1 Roseburia sp. | reverse complement strand
TTTTAAATCTTTTTCATATAGAAAACCTCTCATCAAAAGATTTTCTTTTACGGTCAGGTAATCATCTAAAGTATTATTCTGAAAAACAACTCCAATTTTATTGCGGATGGCATCGGCTTCTTTTAAAACATCATAATCACATATTTTGACAGTTCCTGCAGTTGCTTTAAGTAAGGTACAAAGAATATGAATCGTAGTGGATTTTCCGGCACCATTTACACCGAGCAGTCCAAATAAATCTCCTTTTTTAACAGAAAAAGAAATATCATCTACTGCTTTTATATCAGAAAAATATTTTTTTAAGTGTGAAATCTGTATTGCATCCATGTTATGCCTCCTGTAGATAGAGATAAATAATAGCGGTTTTATAAATGTAGTATAGTAGAGTGACGGGAGGACTGGTAAGTGCATTCTGTCAGTATTTAAAATGACATTTGTCATATCTTAGGAAAAATGATACAGTAAATGCAGTAGAACCCTAAGGAAGGGGAAGAAAAATGTTAAGAATACTGGATAAGTTACTTCTTTTTGCCATGTGTAGCTGCCTTATTTTCCAGTTGGAGGGGGATTACCGCAGGGTAGTAATCTTTATCATCGGTCTGATTGTGGCAGCTTTGACACTTTATATCGAAAATCGGAAAGTCATTGGAGCATTGCTGATAACGATGGCAGTACTGTGTCTAATCGAGCCGGGATTTACCTTTTTGCTGCCGCTGGTATTTTTCGATAGCTTCTGGTTCAGCCTGTGGTGGGGCATGGGATTTGCAATTTTATTCTTTTATGCATTGCCGGTGTACCAGCCGTGGATGGCAGCCATCTGGCTGTTTTTATCATTGGTGGCGGTGCTGTTGGCTTATTGTACCAGACAGGCAACGGAGTTGAAGCGGAATCTGATACGGCTCCGGGATACCAGCACGGAGCTGAGTCTTGTGATGCGGGAGAAGAACCGTAAGCTTTTAGAGGAACAGGATACAGAAATCTATATGGCAACGTTAAAGGAGCGGAACCGGATTGCAAGGGAAATCCATGATAACGTGGGACATATGCTGTCCCGGGCAATTCTTCAGATGGGAGCACTGAGCACCGTATATGAGGAAGAGCCGCTACATGGTCAGCTTTTAAAGGTAAATGATACCTTAAATCTTGCCATGAATAATATCCGGGAAAGTGTGCATGATCTGCATGATGATTCCGTGGATTTAAAGCAGGCAATATTAGAGGCAACCCGGGAAATGAAGCAGCATTATCATCTGGATTTGGAATACGATATGTCACAGAATGTTCCAAGAAAAGTCAAATACTGTTTTATCGCAGCCGTAAAAGAGGCAATGTCAAACATTGTGAAATATAGCAACGGTGACCGGATTGAGATTGTCCTCAGGGAACATCCGGCATTGTACCAGATGACTATTGAAGACAATGGTACAGATGAAGAAAAACAGAAAAGAGCATCCGAACAGATGCGGGAAGAAAAGGATGAACTTAAGAGCGCAGCTGGTGGCATGGGGCTTTCCAATATGCGGGAACGTGTAGAGTCGCTGGGCGGAAGCATTCATGTAAACTGTGAAAAAGGTTTTAAAATATTTATATCGATTCGAAAGAAAGAGGAGGCAGTATGAGAGTCCTGATTGTAGATGATGATGAAGATGTGGTATTTTCCCTGCAGACCATTCTCTGTGCCAAGGGAGTGGATGTAGTTGGAACAGGCACCGATGGAAACGAAGCCATAAAATTATATGAAACACTTCAGCCGGATATTTTATTAATGGATATTCAGATGAAGCCAATGAATGGACTGGATGCAGCAGAGCAGATTCTTGCAAAAGATAAGACGGCAAGAGTACTGTTTCTGACAACATTTTCCGATGATGAATATATTGTAGAGGCGTTACGAATCGGCGCAAAAGGCTATTGCCTGAAGCAGGATTTTGCAGCAATTGTTCCGTCGTTAAATGCAGTCATGAGCGGACAGAGTGTCTTTGGTGGGGAAATTGTGAATAAGCTTCCGGTTCTGATGCAGAATAAGGAAAGCTTTGATTATGCCAGCTATGATATCAGTGAGAAAGAACAGGAAATCATTCACCAGGTGGCACTGGGACGCAGCAATAAAGAAATTGCAGAAGCATTATTTTTAAGTGAGGGAACCGTCCGCAACTATATCAGCAGCGTATTGGAAAAGCTGTCCCTAAGAGACCGGACGCAGTTGGCGGTGTTTTATTACCAGCATTTGTAAAAAATATCTAAACTGCCAGTGACTGTTTTTTCAGGAAATGCTTTTATAGGAAATACTTTTACAGAAAACAGGCAAAAAAAGAAAGAGGATTTTTATGATTTTTGAGACACATGCACATTATGATGATGAAAAATTCAAAGAGGACAGAGAACAGCTGGTTTCTTCTCTTCCGGAGCAGAATATAAAGCGGGTAATTAACGTGGGCGCAGACTTTGCCGGCTGTGTGGACAGCGTGGCACTGGCAGAGAAATACGATTATGTTTATGCGGCAATCGGAATTCATCCAAGCAATATCGAAGATGCAACGGAAGAAAATTTAGCATGGATAAAGGAAAAGGCTTCCTGGGAGAAGACCGTTGCCATAGGAGAAATCGGACTTGATTATTATTGGGATAAGGAGCCAAAAGTGCAGCAGGCACAGCGGGAAATGTTCTGCCGTCAGCTTGCACTGGCAAAAGAAATGAGCCTTCCGGTTATCATTCATTCCAGAGATGCCGCAGAGGATACCATGAAAATTATGCAGCAGGCGCATAAGGATGGCATCCCGGGCGTCATCCATTGCTATTCCTATTCCAAGGAAATGGCGAAAGAATATGTGAAAATGGGATATTACATTGGTGTCGGCGGTGTAGTTACCTTTAAAAATGCGAAGAAGTTAAAGGAGACCGTGGCAGAAATCGGACTGCCTCATATCGTATTGGAAACGGACTGTCCATATATGGCACCGGAACCGCATCGTGGCACCCGGAACGATTCAAGGAATCTTATTTATGTAGTAAAAACCATCGCTGAACTGACCGGAACAACACCGGAAGAAGTGGAAGCAGTTACCTGGGAAAATGCAAAAAGATTATTTGGAAAAGTGAAGTAACCTTCCTATTAGAAGTGAATCGGATTTTATAAATATTTTACTTGTATTATAAATATGCATTTGTTACAATCAACACAAAGCATATATTCTGATTTTCGAATGGCGAAAGCCAATCTAAATTTCTGGTATCAATTCAATGAATTCTATGCTTTTAAATTCTAATTACAATTAACGAACGCATAGTGCATTGGATAGGCGGAATATCAGAATCGAAAATGGGATATGTAGTCCTGCTTTTCTTTGCATTATGGGAAAAGGAGGAAACATGAAAACTTTAGAAGAACTGAATCTGGTGGATGACTTTCTGGTAAACAGCCTGACCAGCCACAAAATTTACGGAGAACAGTCGGCGAGGTACATTTTGGAGTGTATTCTGCACCGGCAGATAGGAAAGCTTACGGTAGTACCGCAGCGTTTCTTCTGCGGAGAGAATACAGAAACCCACGGTATACGGCTGGATGTATATCTGGATGAAGAGAACGGAGAAATCTTTGATATAGAACCAGACCAGAATGACGGGAAAGAAGAAATTGTATCATTGCCCCGAAGAGTCCGGTTTTATCATGCGAAGATTGACGCAGGCAATCTGACGGCAGGGGATACTTATGGGAGCCTTCGGAATGTCATAGTAATTTTCATTACAACCTATGACCCATTTGGACTGAATCGTATGGTGTATACAATCAAAAATGGCTGTATCGAAGTGCCGGAATTAGAGTATGAGGACGGCACACAGACCATATTTTTGTATACAAGAGGAAGGGAAGGAAACCCGCCGGAGGAATTAAAACAGCTACTGCATTACATGGAGCATTCATCCATAGAGAATGCTTCATCTGAAAACTTGAAAAAGTTACACCGGATGGTAACAGCAGTCAAGCGGGATGGAGAGGTAGGTCTTGCATATATGAAGAGTTTTGAGAGAGAAGAGAGGATTCGAAGACAGGGCGAAGAGGAAGGAAGAAAAGAAGGTTTCGAAGAAGGTATCATAAAACTCAGCCGTAAGCTTGGAAAATCAGATGCGGAAATTCTGGCATTATTGCAGGAAGAACTGCAGATAGATGTAGAGCAGGCGAAACTTATATTAGAAAAACATCAGCAATAAATAAAAAGGGGCAGCACTCCTACTGGAGTAGCTGCCTGATTAATTCTAAGTGTAAGTGGATGGCCTTTTTGTAGGCATCCGTATCCCGGTTTTTAAGGGATAATAAAATCTGTTCATGCTCCTGCTGTGCAGTAATTCTTCCGTAAGAGGTATTTCCCTCACCATAATAAATGGATTTACTAATCAGGTTATTCAGTGTCATATAGAAGACACGAAGCGGAAGATTCCTGGCTAATTCTGCAAGGTTTAAGTGAAAAAGAGTATCAAGTCTTACAAATTGCTCCGGTTGGTCTAAGGCATCATTCATCTGCCCATAGATATCATATAGACTGGTGAGATCCGGAACACTTTCCTGCTCCATAATATGCCGCCCAATGGCAAGCTCTAAGTCTTCCCGGGAGTCAACAATTTCATTGATGGAAATATCGGAAGTGTTTAGGGCAGATTCAACCATATCTACAAGATCTGTTTCATTTGGAAGCGTAACATAATTGCCTTTGCCGATTACATTCGTAACCAGTTTTTTCTCGGTAAGAATCTTGATGGCTTCCCGGATGACATTGCGGCTGACTCCATATTGTGTTGCAAGAACACGCTCGGAAGGCAGACAGTCGCCATCCTTATATTCTTTATGTAAAATTAACTGTTCAATATCGTCCGCAATGGACTGGTATAATAATGTTCCCATAGCATTTCCCCTGTTCTGTCAATTTGCTGATATTCTCATCCTAAACGTTGTCCAAATAAAATGCAAGGCTTTTATTTACACGAGTAGCAGTAATTATAATGCCTGAATGGAAGCCTCTAAAATTGCAAGTCCCTCATCAATTTCTTCCTTTTTGACATTTAATGGGGTGGCAAATCGCATACCATTTCCATTTACACCACAGTTTAAAGTAAGCATATGGCGTTCTAAACAGCCCTTCTTTACTTTTGCCCAGATGTCTGGTGTCGGGGAGCCATCTTCATGGGAAAATTCAATGGCAACCATAAGTCCGATACCACGGACATCAGAGATGCAAGGATATTTTTCTTTTAATGCAAATAATTTCTCTTTTAAATAAGCCCCCATTTTATTGACATTTTCAATCAGGGTGCCATCTTCAAATTCCTTTAAGACAGCGCATCCTGCAGCGGCAGCACAAGGATTTCCGCCAAAAGTGGTTCCATGGGTACCAACCGGCCATTTATCCATAATTTCCGGGGTGGAAATCACGGCACTCATTGGAAGACCGCCGGCAATGGCTTTACCAACTGTCATAATATCAGGTACAACGTCGAAGTTCTGGCTTGCCCACATTTTGCCGGTACGTCCGTAGCCACACTGGATTTCGTCGAAAATCAGGAGAATACCATGTTTGTCACAAATTTCGCGGACACTCTGTACGAATTTCTTGGAAGGAACGACATAGCCGCCCTCGCCCATAACCGGCTCCATATAAATGCAGGCAACATCTTCCGGATAGACAACATATTTCAATAATTTATTCAGCTCAAACAGTGCATAATCGGTACGTTCTTCTTCTGTCATACCGGCAGGACACAGATCTTTTCCAGGATATGGTGCAAAGTAGACATTTCCCATCAGAGGATTATAGTGTTTGCGGTATTTGGAATTAGAACCGGTAATGGCAGTAGCACCAACGGTTCTTCCATGGAAGGAACCCATAAAAGCGATGACTGCACTACGTCCGCTGTAGGACATGGCAAGTTTTAAAGCACTGTCGGTAGCTTCTGCACCACCATTGGAAAAGAAGATAGAACTTAAATTGCCCGGTGCCAGCTCAGAAAGCTTTTTTGCCAGAGTTAAAGTGGATTCATAGTTGACTAAGTTAAAGGAAGCATTTACAAGGTTTCCGGCCTGCTCCTGGATTGCTTTGACAACGGTCGGGTAGTTGTGACCAAGAGCATTTACAGCGATACCCTGTACGAAATCCAGGTATTTTTCGCCGTTGATATCGGTAAGATAGCAGCCGGATGCGGATTTGGCAATTAAATCGGTCTGTTTTGCAAATACGGGACTTAAATATTTTTTATAATCTTCAAATTTCATCATAAGAATAACCTCCTGTCTGGTTCAAATTTATGCATAATAGCTTTGATTTAAAATTTCTTCAACAATTTCCGGTGTAACGGGTGCCGGATTACATTTTAAAAGGCGGTAAGCCATGGTTTCTTTTATAATTGCCGGAAACATGTCCGGTGTCAGAGCAAATTCTCTGGTAGATGCCGGAATTCCAATTTCCATAGATAACTTGCGGATTGCTTCCGGAACCTTTGCCGCAAGTGCGGATGGGTCACTGCTTTGTGCAGAGAGGTTCATGGCATGTGCAATGGCAACAAATTTATCTACTGCATAACGCTCGTTTAAAGTCAGGCAGTATGGAAGCAGAATTGCATTTCCGATACCATGCGGTACATGGGCAAGTCCGCCCATTGCCTGTGAGATTCCGTGTACAATTCCAAGGCCGCCATTTACAAAGGCCAGTGCAGCAAGGGTGCTGGCCAGTGCCATGGTGCCGCGGGCTTCTAAATTGTCCGGCTCTTTTGCAACAATTCCAATTGTTTGTGAAATCATGGAAATTGCAGTAAGCGCATACATGTCACTCATGGCAGTGGATATGGTAGACGTATAAGCTTCGATGGCATGTGTCATGGCATCCATACCTGTGCTGATGGTAATTTTGTGTGGCATGGAAAGATGCAGGGTCGGATCAATCAGCGCATATTTTGGAAACAAGTAATTATGTGTAATAGAAAGTTTTACGCCCTTTTCTTCATCCAGAATAACGCTGGAAGCAGTTACTTCACTTCCGCTGCCGGCAGTTGTAGGAATACAGATAAGTGGCAGTGCCGGATGGCTTACCACTCCGCTGCCGCCAAACATGTAATCTCTGGCGGAGCCGGGATTTGTTCCAAGCAGTGCAATGGCTTTGGCAGTATCGAGAATACTTCCGCCGCCGATAGCCACGATTCCGTCGCAGTGATGCTCTTTTAGAAAAGAGGCGGCTGCATCCACAATGGATACCGTTGGTTCGGTAGGAATATCGGAATAAATGTCACTGGCAATGTGTGCCGAATCCATGCAGCTTTTCATGTCGGCGAATTCTTCTGATTTCCGGACATGATTTCCTGTTACGAACAGGATATGCGTCATGGATAATTCTTCGCACAGCGCAGTAAGTTCTTTTACCACTCCGACACCATATTTTATATAAGTAGGTCCTTTAAATAGAAATGAATGCATCATATATCAGGCTCCTTTGCTTAAATAAGGTCAAGCTTTTCCTGAGCAATAGCGGCAAGATGTCTTGCGGTGCCTTCAATGCCAAGGAGACTGCTGTCAATCAGAATATGTTTGTAGCGGAAATCGGAAGGAGAATATTTTGCATAATGTTTATGATAATTTTCTCTTGCCTTATCTACTTCTTTAATCATTCGTTTGGCAGTTTCCGGCTCCATATGAAGGGTATCTACACAATTGCGGAGACGTTCTTCTATCGGAGCATAGATGAAAATATGCAGACAATTCTTTTTATTCTGTAAAATATAATCCGAACAGCGTCCTACGATAATGCAGGATTCTTTTTCGGAAAGTTCATTGACAATCTTTGACTGAGTGGCGAAAATCTCATCCTGGATAGCAGTAGTTCCAGTACCAAGTGGAAACTTCATATTAAGAAATCCGGGACGGACAGATTCTTCCGCATCACTGATTTTGGATACCGGCTGGTTTAACTTGGTTGCAGTTTTCTCAACGATATCACGGTCATAATATTGGATACCCAGTAGCTCTGACATCTTTTTTGCAATAGGTCTTCCCAGGCTTCCAAATTCTCTTGTAATGGTAATTGTGTAGTGGTTCATAATTAGCACCTCCAAAAAAATTTATCAAAAAAGTGTTGACAATAAAAGCAAATTATTGTAAAGTCAGCTTACTGGTAGTACCGGTTGGACAACACGATAATAGCACACATAAGAAAAGCTTGTCAAGGCTATAAATGATTTGCTATCATAAAGAAAAGAGGTGAGGTCCTGATGCACAGGGAACTGACGGAATACGAGAAGATGAAAGAGAATCTTCCTTTTAATCCGGCAGATGAAGCTTTAGCAGCCCGGCGCACAAAGATGCGGGAAATGGAACTTCTATATAATAGAACCACCCGTGATGAGAGTGACAGACGGGCAGAGCTATTAAAGGAAATGCTTGGAACCTGTGGAGAAGATGTAATGCTTCTTCCAAACATCCACTTCGATTATGGCTACAATATAAAGATAGGCAGTCACTTTTTTGCAAATGTGAACAGTACATTTATTGATGTAGCGGAAATCCGAATTGGAAATCATGTTTTAATAGGACCAAATGTAACTCTTTGTACGGCAACACATCCAATCCTTTCCAAGGAACGGCTTCCACAGCAACTGGGAGATGGAAGAGAAGTAATGTTGGAATACAGTCATCCAATTGAAATTGAAGATGAGGTATGGATTGGAGCAGGGGTAATCATAAATCCCGGAGTACATATAGGAAGAGGAACGGTAATTGGTTCCGGTAGTGTGGTAACAAAAGATATACCTGCCAACGTAGTTGCAGCAGGAGTGCCTTGCAGAGTAATCCGTGAGATTACAAAGCAGGACAGCTTAGCAATAAAAGGATATTAATTGTGAACAAAGGCGTTTACTGATGGAAGTCAGTAGGCGCCTTTTTCTATAAGAAACTAAAAACCAGCAACAAAGGAGGAACTATTATGAAGAAAAGAATCTTAAGCGTGATGTTAACTTTGGTAACAGCAGGAATGCTTGTAGCAGGCTGTGGCTCATCCACTACAGAGACCGCAGACACAGGTAGTACTGCAGGCAGCGAGAGTGCAGCGGGAGAGACAGCAACAGGTGGAACAGAAAACACAGCTACAGAATCACTGATTCCGGCAGGAGAAGAATCCGATAAGCTTTTGGAACTTCAGAAAAATGGAATTCGAATTGGTTATTGTAATGATATCCCTTATGAGTATATCGACGATGACGGTAACTTTGCTGGTTTTGAAATTGAAATCATTGAGGCAGCCTGTGAGCGAATCGGAATTACCAACTTTATTCCAACCTTAACCTCATGGGATACCTATAGTACAGAGTTGCAGCAGGGTAAATTTGATATCTTTGGCTGTGGTGTATATGTAACCGATGAGAGACTGGAAGTTATGAATTTCTGTAATGAAACCTACAACTTAAAAGAGTGTATCGTAGTAAGAAAAGATTCCGGAATCGAGACAATCGATGACTTAAAGGATAAGGCAGTAGAATCCAGTGCCGGAATGTTATATATGGATGTAACCCAGGAAGCTGCAGACGAAGGAAAATTCGGTAGTGCAGTAGTCGGAGGTCAGCCATCCTCACTGGCATTAGATGTTCAGACCGGTAAAGTAGATGCAGCAATGATGGATATTGTAATGGGTGGTTACCTTACTTCACAGGATAATATGTCTGATTTAACAACACTTGATAACTGGGACAACATGACAAATGGTTATTGCTCTTATCTTTTCAACATTGATGATACAGAATTTGTAAAAGAGTTTAACAAGGGACTGGATGCAATCAAAGAAGATGGAACTATGAAAGCAATCCTTGATAAATATGGAATGGGCGATTCTATGATTGGCGTAGAAGAAGGCCAGGTTGAATTGCCGGAAAGATAACAATCAGGATAGACGAAAACCCAAATTGGCAAGTGTATGCCAGGAGAGAAAAATATGTTACTTAGTATAAAAAATTTATCAAAAAACTTTGGGGACCTGGAAGTGTTAAAGGATGTAAATCTTGATATTGAAGCTGGAGAGGTTGTGGTCATTATTGGCCCCTCCGGCTCCGGCAAAAGTACACTCCTGCGCTGCATCAACCAGTTAGAGGTCCCAAGTGGCGGAGCCATTATGTATAAAGACCAGGATTTACTGGATAAGAAAACAGATATACGAAAAATGCGGGAAGAAATTGGAATGGTATTCCAGAGATTTAATCTTTTTCCATTGCATACGGTATTGAAAAATGTAACCTTTGCCCCGATGGCAATCAAGAAAATGAAGAAACCGGAGGCAACAGAGCTTGCGGAAGAACTATTAAGAAAAGTTGGTTTGTATGAGAAAAAAGATGTATATCCGACCACACTTTCCGGTGGACAGCAGCAGCGTGTAGCGATTGCAAGAGCACTGGCAATGAATCCGGAAATTATGTTATTTGATGAGCCGACTTCCGCATTGGACCCGGAACTGGTAGGAGATGTATTAAAGGTTATGACGGATCTTGCCAAAGATGGAATGACCATGATTGTAGTAACACATGAGATGGGATTTGCCAGAGATGTAGCGGACCGCGTAGTCTTTATGGATGGCGGTTATGTCGTAGAAGAAGGCAGCCCGGAGAAAATCTTTACTGCACCGGAAAATGAACGAACCAGATCGTTCTTGGCAAGAGTACTGAATGCATAGGAAGGAGTGAGAAACATGAAATTTTATTGGGCAGATTGTTTTACACACCTGGCTCCTATCCTGGTACAGGGACTTGGTGTGGTATTAGAAATAACAATTATATCATTTATCCTGTTTATGCTGATTGCATCATTACTGGCAATCGGACAGGTGGCAGGACCAAAACCATTGCGTAAAATCATCGGCGTATTTAGTGAGATTATCCGTGGAACACCGGCACTGGTACAGGTTGTATACATCTATTATGTAATTCCGATTCTGTATGCATATATCCGTTCTCTTTTTACCGGAAAATTTGCATATCCGAATATGTCACCGATTGCAGCAGGTATTGCCGGCTTAAGCATCTGTTATGGAGCATACGTCGGTGAAGTAATCCGTTCTGCTATTGTAAATATTGATTTTGGACAGACAGAAGCCGGACTTGCACTTGGATTTACCAAAACACAGGTACTTTTTAAAATCGTATTTCCACAGGCAATGAAGAATTCCGTACCGGTATTTGGCAACTATCTTCTGATGCTGGTAAAGGATACATCCATTCTGCAGGCAATTTCCGTACCGGAATTATTGTTAAAGACAAGAGAGTATGCATCCAAGTCATTCTATACCATAGAGTCTTATACACTGGTTGCTTTGTTCTATTTATTATTATCACTGCCTTTGTCAAGACTGGTGAAATATTTAGAGCGTAAAACGAAGATAGCAAGAACCAATTAGTATCTGGCAGGAGGGAGACTTAAGATGGAGAAAAAACTGAAAGCAGAAGAATTATTTTCGGTGGAAGGAAAAATCGTACTTCTTACCGGTGGTGGTGGAATCGGAGAATATTTAACAGAGGCTTATCTGGCAAATGGAGCAACCGTAATTGCAACCAACCGGACAAAGGAAAAGGGCGAGAAACTGGTGGCATATATGAATGAGCAGGGCTATGACAAAATAGAAAGTTATCCCCTGGACCAGACCGATTCCACACAGATAGAAGAACTGGTGGATAAAATTCTTGCAAAATACGGACGCATTGATGTGCTTTTAAATGCAGTCGGTTACAGTTACGATTGCAAACCGGAAGATTTTCCGGAAGAAGAAATCCGGAAAATGATAGAAATCAACTATGTCAGTGCAGCCTTGTTAAATAAAATTGTGGCAAAAAAGGCAATGATACCGGCAGGCGGTGGAAAGATAATCAATATCGGTTCCATTGCAGGAATAATGTGTCATTCCAAGAATGTATTCCCATATGAAGCATCTAAGGCAGCACTGCATCAGATGACCCGTTCCTTAGCATTGTGCTGGGCAAAGTACAATATTTATGTAAACTGTATTGCGCCGACCTGGGTAAAGACACCATTAGTGGAGCATTATAAAGGAGACTATTTTGAAAGAGTCCGGAAAATGCATTATTTCGACCGGCTTTCGGAATTACAGGATTATGTAGGTCCAGCACTGTTTTTATCATCTGATGCATCCAGCTATGTCAGTGGACTGATTCTTACGGTAGATGGAGCATGGAGCTGTGGCAGAACAGTGGGACATGAAGAAGGATACGAAGTACAGTATTAAATGATTGATTTATTTTAGAAAGTATTTGCAATAAGAAAAAATAAAGGAGGATGTGCAATTATGTCGGAGAGAACACAGAGATTAAAGAGAGCAATGTTGGATGCAAAACCATGTGTAAGTGCGGAAAGGCTCGTATTGGCGACAGAGGCATATCAGAAATATGCCGGACTGCCAATCCCGGTTTTTCGTGCCAAAGTATTGGAGTATGTACTGACACATAAGAAGGTTGAAATCCGTAGAGATGAGATGATTGTGGGAGACCAGGCTGACCGACAGAGATGCGCACCTTTATTTCCAGAATATCAGTCCTCTAATGGATGGCTTGCGGATGAGATACGCAACCTCCATACCAGAACCAAGGATGTCATGGAGGTAACACCGGAAGATAAGGAGAAAATTTTAGAGTATCTGCCTTATTGGGATGGAAAATCATTAGAGGATATCACCAATGCCGTCATTGACGAAGATATTAAAACAGAAGAAGGCGAAGGCGTATATACCTTCGGTGGCAGGGAAACCGCAACCGGTCATACCGCACCAAATTATAAACGCCTGATGAAAGAAGGCTTAAGAGGTTATATCAATCGATGCAAGGACAAGATTGCAGCAGTAAAAGAAGCCGGCAATACGACAGAGCTTCAGCCCAAAGTAGATTTCTGGAATGGTTCTGTAATTGCTATGGAAGCGGTCATTACATTTGCAAAGAGATATGCGGCATTGGCACGGGAAATGGCAGAGACGGAAACGGATGAGGACCGTAAGGCTGAGCTTTTACTGATTGCAGAAAACTGTGAAGTGGTGCCGGAACATGAGCCAAAGACGTTTTTGCAGGCATTACAGTTTATCTGGTTCTGCCATGTAACATTTCATATTGAAAATAATTCTACCGGAAATGGATTCGGAAGATTTGACCAGTATACATACCCTTACTATAAGATGGATAAAGAAGCCGGTGGCATCACAGAAGAACAGGCTACCGAGTATTTAGAGATGCTTTATGTGAAAATAACAGGAATGATTAAAATTCGTCCGAAGATTTTCAGCTATGCCTATGCAGGTTATCCGATGTGGCAGATTCTGATGTGCGGTGGACAGGATATCTATGGAAATGATGCCACCAATGATGTGTCCTATCTGATATTGGAAGCCGCAGACAATATCCGCATGAGCCAGCCGGCAATTGGAGTCAGAATCCATGAGGGTACACCGGAAAAATTCATGGAGAAGGCAGTCAGCATGAACCAGCGTGGACTGTCAAACCCGGCATTCTTTAATGATAAGGTAGCAATTCCAATGGTTCAGGCCAAGGGCGGAACTCTGGAAGAGGCAAGAGACTGGGCAATCGTAGGATGCGTAGAGCCGCATCCGGGACAGGGTTCCGCAGATGGAACACCACTGGCAGTCTACATGAATGGTGGAAAAATTATTGAGCTTACGATGCATAATGGGTACAACTATCTGACGAAACGACAGGCTGGACCAAAGACCGGTGATGTTACCACATTTGAAAACCGCCAGCAGATTATTCAGGCAGTGGAGGACCAGCTGGATTACTTTTACGGAAAAGTCATTATCAATCATAACCGGGTAATATCCATTCATTCCACGATGCTTCCGGCAATGTTTGCGTCCGATGTGATGGACGATTGTATTGATAACGGAAAATCTGTGCAGCAGGGTGGTGTACGTCATAATTATACCGGAGCCTTTCTGGTTGGCCCGGCAAATATGGCAGACTCCATTGTAGCAATTGATTATGCCGTATTTAAAGATAAAATCTGCAGTATGCAGGAACTGATTGATGCCATGGAGCAGAATTTTGAAGGACAGGAGCGTCTGCGCCAGTATCTTCTTAAGGTACCTCCAAAATTTGGAAATGATATTGAAGAAGTGGATGAGGTATATCGCGAAATAGTATGTCATGTGGCAGAATTTGTACAGGCAAAAGAGGATGCACGTGGCGGACATTATGCATTCAGCAATCTTTCACAGACTGCTAATGTATTATTAGGTTCTGTCTGTGGTGCAACACCGGATGGCAGACTGTCAAAAGAGCCATTGAGTGACAATGCATCCCCGTCTATGGGACGCGATACCAATGGACCGACAGCATCGGTCAATTCCGTTGCCCATTCTGACCAGGTAAAACAGTGGGACGGTTCTCTTTTAAATATCCGTTTTGACCCGAAAGGCGTTGAAGGCGAAAAAGGAGAGAAAATCGTAGAAGGTGTGGTAAAGACCTACTTTGAAAATTACGGAAGCCATATTCAGATAAATGTCGTAAATGACAAGACTCTGCGGGCTGCCCAGAAAGATCCGGAGCATTACCGGGATTTACTGGTTCGTGTAGCGGGATATATGGCATATTTCACAGAAATGGACAAAGATATCCAGGATAGCATTATTGCCAGAACCTGCCATTTTGAGGCATAAAATCTGATAAAAGGTGCTGTCAGGATAAGAACAGTTAAAACAGAAACAGGTAAATTATTCAAGTTTACAAGATGTATAAGAGGTGAGAGCATGAAAGGAATAGTTGGTGGCATTCAGAAATTTTCAACAGAGGATGGACCGGGAATCCGTACAACCGTATTTTTAAAGGGATGTCCATTGGAGTGCAAGTGGTGTCATAATCCGGAACTGATTCATTTTGGCGCAAACCTCTATCATAATCCGACACACTGTATCGGCTGTGGTGCCTGTCTGACCGTATGTAAGGCGCAGGCACTGCAGATTGGAAAAAATGGAATTGAACTGATTCGTGAAAAATGTAAAGGCTGTTTTGCATGCACCAAAATGTGTTATGCAGGAGCTTTAACAGTTGCAGGAAAAGAAATGACAACGGATGAAGTCATGAAGATAGTGCTTCAGGATAAAGGATATTATGAAAAAACCAATGGAGGGCTCACCATTAGTGGCGGGGAACTTTTAAGCCAGGCGGAATTTGCCAGGGACCTGCAGCTTAAGGCAAAGGAAAATGGAATACAGGTAATTCTTGATACCTGTGGATATGGAGACGGAACAAGACTTCTTGAAATGGCAAAGGATGCACAGCACATTCTCTATGACATGAAGCATATAGAGCGGGAGAAACATATTGCATGTACCGGAAGACCCAATGATATTATTTTAAAAAATCTTCGGTTATTAAGTCAGGATGAAGCGGTGCGGGAGCGGCTAATTATGCGGATGCCGCTGATTGCAGGAGTCAATGATGGAGAAAGTACAATCCAGAAGACATCAGCTCTTTATAAGGAACTTGGAATCCGCCATGTCAATCTGATTGCTTATCATGAATTAGGTAAAGTAAAAGCTGCCTGTGTCGGAAGAGAACATCATGATTTTGAAGCCCCGTCAGCGGAACATTTAAAAAGGCTTAAATCAATTTTTGAAGCAGATGGTGCGGAAGTTGAAATTATCGGGGAAGGTGTATAGGTAATATAGCATAGCAGAAAAGACAGAATAAAGAGGTGATTGCATGGGAAATGTTATCCTGCGGATGCTGGTTATTTTTATCATCATCCTGCTTGGTGTACTGGTAAGAAAAGCGAAATTAATTCCGGAAGATGGAGATAAGGGATTAAGTTCCCTGGTAATTTACATTGGAAATCCGGCATTGATTTTCTATTCTGTATTATCGGGAAATCTTGAAATCACCAAAAAAGAGGCATTGTTTTATGTGATGATTTCCTTTGTATTTTATGCAGTGCTGATACTGGTGGGGAAAGTAATGAGTTATTTCCCACTTCTGAAAACCATTCCCCGAAAGCACATTGAGGCAATGCTTGTGTTTACCAATATGGGTTTTATCGGATTACCGGTAATACAGAGCATTTATGGAGATGGGGCAATTTTTTATATTGCCATTATGGGAATCCCATTTAATATACTGGTTTATTCCTATGGGGTTTATCTCTTGGGAAAAGAAAGCAGCAGGCTGCCGCTTAAAAATATGCTGAATCCAAGCATCATTACAGCCGTTGTAGTGCTGTTTCTGTTCTTTTTGGATATACCGATTCCGGGATTTCTCATGGATCTTACGGATATGGTAGGCGGGATTACGGTACCGCTGGCATTGATTATTGTCGGATATAATCTGGCAAGAGAATCCATCTTAGATATTCTGCGGGATAAAGTAGTGTATCTATTCTTATTATTAAAGTTAGTGTTGTATCCGGCGGTCATTTTTCTGTTATTCCGTCCATTTGTGAAAAATCCAGTTTTTCTTGGAGTGATGGTGATTGTTGCAGCAATGCCGGTGGGCAGTAATGTTTCTATGATTAACCGTGAGTATGGAGAAGAAAAGGACAGTGCAGCCATTGCAAAATGTACCGTTTTATCGACTGTCGTATCTGCCATTGCAATTCCGGTCTGGGCGGCAGTATTACTTACTTAACAAAATAAGGTGAAATGCCGGATGGGAGGGCCTATGAACAGACAGATCCGATGTACGTTAATTTTATTTACAACAGCAGCTATCTGGGGCTTTGCCTATGTGGCACAAAAGCTGGCACTGGGAAGTGTCGGGCCGCTTACATTAAATACATTAAGAGGAGGCATTGCTTTCCTTTTTCTGATACCATGTCATCGGTTTTTAAAATGGTTTGACCGTAAAAAAGGTAAGGCTTCAAAAGAATATAATAACCGGACTACAATAACAGCTGGAATCCGGAGTGGAATATTTTTGTGCCTTGCTTCTGTGTTACAGGCATATGGCATAGCAGGAAGCGAGGTTGGAAAGGCCGGTTTTCTGACAACATTATATATCGTGTTAGTGCCCATTTTCAGTATATTTATTGGTAGAAAATGTGGTGCAAAGGTCTGGTTAAGTGTAGTCCTGGCAATGATAGGAACTTATTTTCTCTGTGTAAAGACCGGATTTCAGATAGAGCGCAGTGACCTGCTGTTGATTCTCTGTGCGGTATTCTTTGCACTGGATATTGTATCTATTGGAACCATATGTGATCAGGTAGACAGTGTAAAAATGTCAATCATCCAGTTTATGGTTTCCTCTGCATGTACTCTGATACCGGCAATTATTTTGGAACATAGTTCGTATATCCAGATATGGAATGCCCTTCCGGCAATACTATATTCCGGGGTATTATCCTGTGGTGTCGGCTATACAATTGAAATTATCGGACAGGATGGATTAAATCCGACGGTTGCTTCTTTGATATTAAGCTTTGAATCGGTATTTTCCCTTCTGGCAGGATGGTTGTTTTTAAAAGAATATATGAGCACTAAAGAACTGACCGGATGTCTTATTGTTGTGGCGGCAGTGGTCCTTGCCCAGCTACCGGAAAAAGGTCACGCAAAAGCTGCCTGACAAAGCCTGCCAGATAAAGTCTGTCAGAAAATATCTGAAATATTTATTTCCCGGAAGCCAGTTCTACCGTATCTCTCCAGAAGCGTTTTGGAATATTCTGGCTTTGTAACTTCGGATTCTTTCTTGCTTCAATGGCAATGCTGTCAAAGAAGCCGCACCAGAGCTTCTGGTATTCCTTCTCAGCAGGGGAAAGTCGTGTGATAACTTCCTGATTTAAATTGGATGCATCGGTAAGGAAGTATCCACTGCCGGCTTTGTGAATGGCGGCAATCTGGTGTGTTGCGTCATAAATCATAAAATGTTCCTGTGGAAGGCGGTCAGTAAAATGTTCTGCCAGAACAGAAATTACCTGATTCTTAGGGTGAATGGTAGAAAACAGGACTCCGTTTTCCAGTTCCTGAAAACGTAAAAAACCAAGCAGATGGTGTGCTTCATTTCCGGTGGAACGGCTCAGCTCAAAGACTCTTGCAATATAAGGATTGCCCAGAGCCTGCAAAATCCGATGACCATCCGGTAAAGAAAATCCATATAAGAGTGTACGGTAAATGCAGTCGGCCTTGTCTGCCTGCTCTTTCTTTTTTTTATCATCCTGAGCAAGAATTGCCTGAAGAATATCCTGATAGACCTCCATCCCCAGGCGGGCAATGATGGTACGACCAACTTTTTCGCTCTTTTCGGAATCCGGTGATACTGTAATATATTCGGAAAAGAGTTCGTAGGTTATCGTATCATTGATACAAAGCTGTATATTTTTGTGTCCGTATCTGCTGGCCCAGGCATCATAGATGCCGGTAAAGATGCCGTCGATGGAATCTTCACAGAGAAATATATACATGAGAATAAGTCCTTTCCTGTTTTCTGAAAATCATAGTTACAGCAGTTTATCCGACGCATAAATCATTGGCAGTCAGCTTAAAGTCACTTAAAGCGTCTTCGTCAAAGAAGGAAATCTGTTTGTAACTGGAATCCCGTATTTCCTTTGGAATCTGCGTTTTATCCTGCATCAGACAACTGCAGATGTAATCCTCATTTTGCGGGATGGAATACATCATAC